>DATIEW010000607.1:0-9090 GCA_035455585.1 Vicinamibacterales bacterium
CCGGATGCGGCGTCGACCCGGTGGGGCGACATCCTGGGACTCTACGACGACCTGATCGCGCTGAACCCCTCTCCCGTCATCGCGCTCAACCGCGCGGTCGCGCTCGCGCGCGTGCGCGGCGCGGCCGACGGACTGCAGGCCGTGGAAGCGCTGGAAGCCGATCCCACCCTGGCGGACTACTACCTGCTGCCCTCCGTGAAGGCGTGCCTGCTCGTGGAGCTCGGCGAACGCGACGCGGCCGCCGCCGCGTACCGGGAGGCGCTGGCGCGGCCGTGCAGCGAACCCGAGCGCAGGTTCCTGACGCGCAGGCTGCGCGACTGCCGCGCCTAGAACCTGACCTTCTTCCTTCTTCCTTCATATAATGTGCGCCTATGCGCACCGCCGCCGCCCTCATGCTGCTGCTCGCCCTGCCGCTTTCCGCACAGGAACCGGTCGACCGCGTGATGGTCGAGAAGATCCGGCGCGAGGGAATGGACAACTCGCGCGCGTACGCGATCTTCAACCACCTGGTCGACGTCATCGGGCCGCGTCTGACCGCAACGCCTGAGTTCAAGACCGCGGCCGATTGGTCACGCGATCAGCTGGCCGGCTGGGGGCTGCGCGATGCGCGGCTCGAGAGTTTCGACTTCGGCCGCGGCTGGCGTCTGGAGAAGTTCACGCTGGAGATGATCGAGCCCCGCTACATGCCGCTCGTCGGGTACCCCGAGGCCTGGTCGGCTGCGACGAGCGGCGAGATCGAGGCGGCGCCGATCGCCATCGGTGACACGTCCCTTGACGAACTCGAAGCGATGAAGAACCGCCTGACGGGGGCGATCCTGCTGTCGCAGCCGTTGCAGACGTCGTTCGTCCGCGAAGATCGTCCGCAGCCGACGGCGCCGGGCTATGCGGCGCGGCCGGCACAGGCTCAGGGCGGTCGCGGCGGCCGAGCCGGCGGCGGCGGCGAGAGCCCCGCGCAGCGCCGGAGCCGGATCCTCCGGGAAGCCGGGCCGGGAGTGGTCCTGCGGACGAGCCGCGGCGAGCACGGGACGATGTTCGTGCTCGGCCGCGATGCGCGCGAGAACGCGCTGCCCTCGGTCGTTGTGTCGAGCGAGCACTACAACATGATCCTCAGGATGATGGCGGCGGGCGTTCCCGTGAAACTGCGGGTCAACGCCACGAGCCGTTATCTCGACGACGATCGCAATGGCTACAACGTGCTGGCGGAGCTGCCGGGAGTCGATCCCGTGCTCGAGAACGAGGTCGTCATGATAGGCGCGCATCTGGATTCGTACCACAGCGCGCCGGGCGCCACCGACAACGCGGACGGCTCGACGATCGTGCTCGAAGCCATGAGAATCCTGACGGCTGTTGGCGCCAAGCCGCGGCGGACCATCAGGGTGGCCCTGTGGGGCGGCGAAGAACAGGGGCTCCTGGGATCGCGCGCGTGGGTCAGGCGGCATCTCGAGGGGGACGCCAATGCCGCGGCCCGCGATCACTTCTCGGTCTATTTCAACGTCGATCCGGGGACAGGTCCGATCTACGGCTGGTTCCTGCAGGGTCAGGAGAACGCGCGCGGCGCGATGGACGCGTGGCTGGAGCCGCTCAGGGACCTCGGCGCGCGCCACAACGTCCTCGAGAGCATCGGCAGTACCGATCACCTCAGCTTCACGGCGGCAGGCCTGCCCGGCTTCAATCCGATCCAGGATTACGTTGACTACGACGTCCGCACGCACCACACCAACGTCGACTCGTTCGAGCGGGTGCGCGAGGCGGACCTCAAGCAGGGCGCGGTCGTCATCGCCTCGTTCGCCTATCACGCGGCCATGCGGGACGGGAAGATGCCGCGGCGCAGCCCATAGCCGCATCAACACCCATTCTCCAAACTCCCAACTCCCAGGCGCACCTTGTCTTTCCGGGATCCGGGGTCCGGGATCAGCGATTCGGGCTCCTTGTTCACCTGTTCTGCGTGCTTCCCAGTGTCCATTGTGCCGAGGTCCGAGTAGGGCCGCAACGAGCGTGCTGGCCGCGCGCCGCAGCTTGGACGGCGCCTCAGCGCGAAACACCAGCTCCCGTGGCGACTCTCCGGATGGCCTCCGCCGATCGATCGATGTCGGCCTCGGTCGTCGACCAGTTGCTGATGGAGATCCGCATGGCCGCCATGCCGTGCCATGTCGTGCCACCAGCCCAGCACGTGCCGTCCTCCTGAACGCCAGCGATCACCTGCCGGGTGAAGGCGTCCGCGTCGCCGCCACCAGGCGGTTCGAATCGCACGAGCACCTGATTCAGGACGACATCGTTGAGGATGCGCACCGCGGGATCCGGCTGGAGCGCCGCCGCCATGCGGCGGGCCAGTGCGCAGCAGCGATCGACGAGGTCCCGCAGGCCCTGGCGCCCGAGCGCACGAAGCACCGCGTAGACCGGCACCGCCCGGCCGCGACGCGACTCCTCCGGCACGAACTCATGCGGGTCGCGCTCCGCAACGTCCCGGACGATGTACGCGGCGTCGAGCGTGAACGCCGCGCGCTCGGAGGAGGGATGCGCGGTGAGCACGATGCCGCAATCGTAGGGCACGTTGAGCCACTTGTGCCCGTCGGTGGCGATCGAATCGGCGCGATCGATGCCCCGGATGTGCCCCGACAGCGAGGGGCTCGCGGCGGCCCACAGCCCGAACGCGCCGTCCACGTGCAGCCACGCTCCTCGCGACCTCGCCGCGTCGGCGATGTCGGCGATCGGATCGAAGGCGCCGGTGTTCACGTTCCCGGCTTGCGCGCAGACTATGCAGGGTCCTGAGCCGTCCCTGAGCATGGCCGCCAGCTCGTCGGTGCGCATCCGGCCCTGGCCGTCGGTGGGCACGCGGCGGGCGCGTGCTGCGCCGAGGCCGAGCATCCGCAGCGCCATGAAGATGGTGTAATGCGCTTCATCGCTGACGACCACCTCGATCGGCGGCGCGCCAACGAGGCCGTTGGCTTCGATGTCCCAGCCCGCCGATCGTGAGACGTGATGGCGCGCGGCGGCGAGCGCGGCGAAGTTTGCCATCTGGCAGCCGGTGACGAACCCGCCGTTCCACGATGCCGGGAGCCCGGCGAGACCACGGACCCACCCGATCGCGATGTCCTCGACCACCGACACGAGGGGCGAGAGGGCGAAGATGCCGCAGTTCTGATCCCACGCGGAGACGAGCCAGTCTGCCGCGGTGGCGGCCGGGTAGCTGCCCCCGACGACAAAGCCGAAATAGCGCGGACCCTGTGAGGCGACCGTGCCCGATCCGGCGGCTCCAGCGAGACGATCGATGACGGCGAGCGGCGGATCACCCTGATCCGGCAGCGGACCGCCGAGCAGCCGGCGCAGCTCGTCGCCGGTGAGCGTCGCGCGCACCGGCCGGTCGGCCACGGCGGCGAGATAGTCCTGCGCGTGGCGCGCGGCGCGCGTCAGCAGCGTGTCACGTTCGTTCATTGATAGCCATCCTACTTCCGGCGTAGGGCTCCGCCCCACGCCCCCGCCCTCCACCAGGCTCGCAGGCGCCGTGCGCACCTCAGGCGGAGAATCTGACACATTCGTACACAATCTGGCCGTGCAAGCACGGCTGGAGGGACGTGCTGCTCATCGGGCGCGCTGCGCGGGACGCCGGCCGCGGCCATCCTGGTGGACCGTACCGGTCCACTACTCGGCGCGCAACGAGCATGCGGGGTCCATTCTTGCCGCACGGCGCGCCGGCGTCCAGGACGACAGCAGCAGCACCGCAGAGAGAATCGCCGTCGCCAGCCCGAACGCGAGCGGGTCGATCGGCCTCAGCCCCACCAGGAAGCTGCCGAGCAGGCTGGCGACTCCCGCGGCAAGCGCCAGGCCGGCGATCGCTCCGGCCGCTGCCAGCACAGTCGCCTGGCGCAGCACCAGCCAGACGACGGAGCGCTGCGGCGCGCCTACTGCAAGGCGGATCGCTATCTCACGGGTCCGCTGCGACACCGAGAACGCAGTCAGCCCGTAGAGTCCGAGCGCTGCGAGGAACAACCCGATGGAGCCCACGCTGGCCGCGATCCACGCGGCGAGCCGCTGCGGCAGCAGCGCGAGCGACGTGGCCTCTGCGAGCGTTTCCGTGTGTATCACGGGTAGCATGGGATCGAACGAGGCGACCGCGCGGCGGAGATCATTCGACCGCGACTGGCCCGGTGCGCGCCTGACGTAGAAGGTGACCTCTGACATGAACTGCTGCGGCAGCGGCACATAAATGAAGTTCTGCGGACCATCCGATATCAACCGGTGCTTGGCATCGCGCACGACCCCGACGATTTCCAGCGCCCGTTGAGCGCCCGGCTCCGTCTGTTGAAAGAGCGTGCGCCCGATCGCGGGCTCTCCCGGCCACAACCTCTCCGCAAGCGTCCGGTTCACGATCGCGACGAACGGACCTCCCGCGCGATCCTGAGCGCCGAACACCCTGCCTTCGACGATTCCCATCTGCAACGTCTCGAAATAGCCGGCTGACACCACGTCCCAGTCGGCGTCGACCCGATCGGTTCCCTGGGGGCCGGCATAGCCCGGCGACCGCAGGGCCCCGAGCCCGAGCCGGCTGCCCTGCAGCGGGACCATCCGCGATGCGCCCACACTCGAAACGCCTGGGACGAGCCTGAACCGGTCCATGAGCGTCTCGACGACGCGCATGCCTTCCGCATCGGCGGAATAGCCGGCGATTCTGGTGTCGATCTGCAGGGTATCGACGTCTTCGACGTTGAAGCCCACGTCGGTTGTGGCGGCTTCCTGCAGCGACCTGAGGAACAGCCCTGCAACAACCAGCAGGAGCAGCGCGATGGCGACCTGTCCAGCCACCAGCGCCTGGCGCAGCCAGGCGCGGCGTCGATCCGGACTCGCGTTCGCGCCACGCAGTGCCGGAGCCACGTCGACGCGAGTCGTCTGCAGCGCCGGCAGGAGCGCGAAGATCACGGCGGCTGCGGCCGCCAGAAAGAAGGCGACGACGTGCACGCGGGGCTGCACGCGCAGATCGAGCGCGAGCGGAATCGGGAGGCTGGGCTGCCACGAGGCGAGCAGACCCACGAGCAGAATGGTCATCGGGACGCTCACGATCCCGGCAATCAGCGCCAGCGTCAGTCCTTCGAGAAGCAGCTGCCGGATCAGCCTGGCCCGCGAGGCTCCGACCGCCAGTCGCGTCGCAAGCTCGCGCCGCCGTTCGAGCCCCCGGGCCAGGAGCATGCCCGCGACGTTGCTGCACGCAATCAGGAGCACCAGGACCGTGAGCCCGCCGAGCATCCCGACGAACCCCCCGACCGGGCCTGCGATCGGCGCCGGGACGCGGGCGGACGGCGCAACGGCGACACCCCAGCGTTCCACGCGGGCATCGCCATGTGCCGTCAGATAGGCGTGCATGATCCCGTGCAGCTCGTCGCGCGCCTGAGCCATGGTCACGCCAGGCTTCAACCTGCCGAGCGCGATCAGCCACACCACGTTGTGCTCGTTGAGGAGCGAGCGGTCGCCGGCGCGGACGTGCGCATCCATGGCCATCGGCACCCAGAAGTCCGCGCCGATGAACGTCGTTCCCGTGAACCCGCGCTCGGCGACGCCGACAATCGTGTACGGCCGGTTGTTGAGGCGGATCGCCCGGCCGACGACCCCCTCGTCGCGACCGAAACGACGGGACCAGAAGCCGTGGCACAACACGGCCACCGGATGAGTGTCCGGTGTTCGGTCCTCCTCGGGCAGGAAGAAGCGCCCGACGACCGGCCGGGCGCCGACGATCTCGAAGTAGTTGCCCGACACGAGGCCGGCGAACACACGCTCGGACGACTGCGCGTCGCCCAGGCTCATGACCTGCGGCGCCAGCTGGTGCGCCGCCATCCCATCGAGCAGCGTGCTGCCGGACCGCATGGCCTCGAAGAGCGGGTAGCCGAAGTTGTCCAGCCCGGTTCCCTGCGTGCTTCGGCCGATGTCGACGAGCGTGGCGGGATTGGCGACGCCCGGCCGCGCGCGCAGGAGCAGCGCGTCGGCCAGGCTGAAGATCGCCGCGGTGCCGGCGATTCCGGCGGCCAGCGAGAGAACTGCCGTCGCCGTGAAGATCGGGCTGCCCGCGAGGAGCCGGCCCGAGTATCGAACGTCATGTGCGAGGCTCATGGTCGCATGAGACTGGCTGGCGCGGCGCGATGTTTCGGCCGCGGACCGACGGAACAACGAACTGCGAACCGCGGACCGCGGACTGCGAACGGCGGTGCGTGGGCACATGCGCTTGACGCGAGTCTCGGCGGCGTGCGATAGAAGGACAGGCACCGGAGGTACGATGTCCGACGCCCCGAAGAGCGCATTGGAACTCGTGATGGAACGGCTGCGGAAGAAGGACGCCGAGGCCGGCGTCGAGGACAAGCCGCTGACCGACGCGCAGCGTGCGGCGATTGCCGAGGCGCGAAGCGTGTACGAGGCTCGTGTCGCCGAGCGTCGCATCATGCATCAATCGACCATGGCCGGTCTCTTCGACCCGGCGGCGCGCGACGAGCGCGAGGCCGAGCTGCGCCGCGACCTGGAGCGCTTCGGGTCCGAGCGCGACGCGAAAATACGGAAGGTCCGCGAGACTGGGGGTTGAACTGGCGGCGGCGTAGGCGGGAGGAGTGCCAGTCGTCAGTCGCCAGTCGACTGTCGGCAGTCACAGTCGCCAGTCCGTCGGCAGTCCCTCGTCAGTCGCAAGTCGTCCTGCGACGGATGGTCGTTGACCGCAATGCGGACGGTGATCGACTGGCGTGTGGTGGAGTGAGCCTGAGCTGCCGACAGTCGACCGGCGACTGCCCAGTGACTGGCGACTGCCCACTGACTGGCGACTGACGACTAACTGGCGACTGTGACTGCCGACCGCCGACTGACGACCGTCGACTCTTGTCCCGGGGCTCAGCGTCGGAAATCAGGACACCGGTATCCGTCGGCCCTTCGGCCGTCGCGAGGAACCCATAAGCCGCAGGTCGCACATCTCTCGGTGTCCTCGACCTGGGTAGGATCGCCCTCGGCCCGGCAGCTCCACGGGTAGTTTTCGGCCTCGGTCCACGACGGGTCGTCGAGAAACAGCGTGGGCTCCGCCCAGCGGCAGCGTTGCACCGTCCGATCCTGGGTCATGTCGGTACCCCCGTTGGATGGAGGTCTAACGCAATTCAGGTGCCGCCGCGCAACACCTTCGTTCCCGACGCATTCAGGCATTGAAGCGGCTCCTCACGATGGCAGCGGGCTGCACGGTGCCGGTTATCCGTCAGCCGGCGATCTCGCGCCGGCTCGAGGCGTCCACGACGCTGGGCTCCCGCGCTGTGGCCGTTGTTGACGGATGGCTCGAGTCACGCCAGAATGCGGCCGAGCCAATGAGCTGAGCCTCGAATGGCCAACATCATCTCCTTTCCGCGGTCCGGGCCGTTCGACCACGAGCGTGGACCGGACCGCCGGCGCACGCGCCGCGGCGGCCGCCGGGCGACCGACCAGCCCGGCTACGCGCCGCTCGTGCTGATCGTCGACGCCGACGAGAACAGCAGCGCGCGCTGCGAAGCCATCCTCGCGAAGCTGCGTTTCGCCGTTGCCCCCACGCGGAGTCTGGACGAAGCGACACGCGTGATGGGCGCCCTGCGGCCGGACATCGTTGTCGCCCGACTGGCCGACGCGGCGGAACTGCGCCGCGCCACATCCGCCGACATCCCCATCGTCGTCCTTGCCGACGACCTCCTCGACCCCGAGGCCCTCATCCAGGAGATCCGGCGAGAGCTGGGGGCGCAGCGTCGCCTCCGCTAGTGTCCTGACACCACCCCGCTCACCGCTCAGCCGGAACCTCTGTCTTCATCGTCTCCTCGGGTTGCTGGGCTCCTCACCAGCCTGTAGGGGGGCGTGCCCGAGTCAGCGGGGCGTTGATTCACAGACAATACCTTCGCGCGACACGCAGCTTCAACTCAGGCTCGCTGAGCCCCCCCGGCGACGCTTGGAAGTTGGGGATTGGGGGTTGGGAGTTGGCAACGCCTGCGAGCCGGCCATCCTCCGTTTTGCGCATTCCCTTGTGTGAAGCACTTCTGGGTTCTGATCACCGTGCTGCTTGCGGCACGCTCTCCAGATGCCGCCGCGCAGACGCCGGCCAGCCAGCCGCTCGTCAGGGCCGATGCCTCGGCAGCCCTCGGATGGTTCAACGCGCGCGAGCGCACGTCGCCAGACGATGACGACTGGTACAGCCGGAGCATGTTCGCCGGCGTGACCGCCGGATGGCACTGGACAGACCATCTCAAGACGGAGGTCGAGGCCGGGTTCAGTTCGCAAGCGGAGCTCTACGGATTCACGACCGAAGAGATCGACGGCAGCCTTGCCTATGTGCCCTCTCGCACTCGATTCGAGACGTCGCGCGTGGCCGTCATCCAGCAGTATCAGTTCTTCCGGAACGCGTGGTTCCACCCGTTCGCAGGTGCGGGTCTCGACGTCACATGGAAAACCAGTCAGCGCGAAGAGGAGGCCGCCTACACGGTCACGCCGCGCGACGGCCTGCCGCACCTCGTCCGGGAACGCCGCATCCTGCCGGAACGGACCACATCCGAGCTCCGGCCGGTTGCGCTGGTCGGGTTCAAGGCGTACATGACGCCACGTACCTTCTTCCGGAGCGATCTCCGGTTGACGTTGCAGCGCGGACTCGACGAGGCCGTGATCCGCTTCGGCTTCGGCGTCGACGTTCCGTCAAGCAGGTTGCCGAAGAAGTCAGCCGACCTGAAGGGAAAGGGATAAGAGAATCGCGGGAGGACGTCATGACTCGACCACTGGCACTGCTGCTGAGCGTCACGGTCACCGCGGCCGGCTGCGCCACCACGCCCGATCCGAAGACCCGGCCCGTGCCGCAGATCGCGTCAGCCGCCGAGAGCGATCTGATGCGCGAGTATCTGGCATCGCTTCCGGCCGGCACGCGCCTGCGGGCGATCCTCTACGACGGACAGGTGGTGCGTGGAACGGTCATGAAAGTCACCGGGACCGAGCTGGTGCTGCAGAAGCGCACGCGGGTGCCGGAGCCTCCCGTCGCGGTTCCCATCGATCGGATTCGATCGGCAGAGCCCGAGACGAACATGAGCACGGGACGGGTCGTCGCCATCGGTGTGGCCGTCGGCGCCGGCGTGA
>DATIEW010000608.1:0-2102 GCA_035455585.1 Vicinamibacterales bacterium
GGCTAACCGTCCTCAGAACGCGCCGTGGGGCCCCCATCCCCACGGCCCTGTCGCAGGCCTCCGCAGCGTTTTACTTGACTCGTGTCGCCCTGCTCCAACGGGGCCCCAACGCGCGTTTTCGGCGCGTTGGGGTGTGGAACGGTTTTCTTCGCGAACGGGGCCTCGTCGATCCGGCGGTTCGTGAATTATCCGGCTAGCAGCTTGCTCAGAAGCCGCACCTGAAGGGATAGGGAGCGAGTCCTTCGGCAGCCTGCTACAGCAGCGCCTCTTCGAACTCCCCTGCCGAGGCGAACCGATCGGCCGGCTCGGCGGAGAGGGCGCGGAGCATCGCCGCGGCCGCGCTCTCCGGCAGCGTGGGCTGTCTCGCGCGTGGGTCGTCGGGTGTTCCGCGGAGCATCACACCCAGCAGCTCGGGCATCGAGCCGGCGTTGTACGGCAGGGTGCCGGAGGCCATCTCGTAGGCCAGGACTCCCATCGTGAAGATGTCCGAGCGCACGTCGGCCGCGCGGCCGGTCAGCAGCTCCGGCGCGACGTACCGCAGCTCGGCGTCCGCCAGCCCGATGCCGCGCAGCGTCTGTTCGTGGAGTGTCGCCAGGAGATCCTGCGCCTGCCAGATGCCGGCGCTCGAGATGAACAGCCGCTCGCCCTCGTCGTCGGTCGAGACGCGTACGATCTCGGGATTGAGGCCGCACAGCAGGCCTTTCCGCTTGTGGAGCACCCCGGCCGCCTCGGTCAGCTGCGCGAGCAGCCGTCGAAGCCGCCTCCAGGGCAGCGGCCCCGCGGCGTTCATCAGCTCGCGCAGGCTCGGACCCTCGATGTAGTCGGTGATCAGATAGACGAGGTCGGACTCCTCTCCGTAGTCGCGCACCTGGATCACCGACGGATGCGCGATCTGCAGCGTGCGCGCCTCCCGCAGGAACCTCGCGCGCACCCCTTCCCAGTTCCGCTGCGTGCCGCGGCGCAGCAGCCTCACCGCAACCGGATGCCCGAGTGCTTTGTGCGTTCCGCGATAGACGTCGCTGCCCAGCCGTCCGGGACCGAGCCGCTCCCCCAGGTCATAGGTCGACAGGAGTCCGGATGCCGCCACGACGCTCCGTGTCGTCGTCGTGGTCGAGCCGCCGCTGGCAGCCATGGCATCGCCGAAGTCCCCAATCCGCTGCCACCTGTCCCCGGGGTTCTTGGCCAGCGCGCGGCAGACGGCCAGGTCCACCCAGGCCGGCAGACCCGGGAGCGCCGCCGAGGGCCTCGGCACCGGAGTGTTCAGGTGACCGCTGAGCACCGCCATCGCGTCCGAGCCGGGGAACGGCACACGTCCCGTCAGGAGCTCGAAGACGACCGCACCGAGGCTGTAGACGTCCGACCGGGCATCGACGACGGCGCCGGTGAGCTGCTCGGGCGAGGCATACGCGATGGTGCCGATGAACTCGTGCGGCCCGGTCAGCCTCGTTTCGTCGGTCTCGCGGATGCTGGCCACGCCGAAGTCCACCACCTTGTAGACCCGCTGCCCCGCCCCGAACTCGTGGGCCACGATGTTCGCCGGCTTGAGGTCGCGGTGGACGATCCCGGCGTCGTGCGCGAACTGCAGCGCATCGCATACCTGCCCGACGATCGTCTGGATCTCGTCGAGCGTCAACCGTTGCTCTGCGTCGATGCGGTCTCTCAGGCTCCTGCCGTTCAACATCTCCATCACCAGGAACGGGTGCTCCTGGTCGTCGGCGTTATAGTCCAGGATCGAGACGATGTGTGGATGGCGCAGCCGGGCACAGGCACGGCTCTCCCGCAGGAACCGCTCGCGTGTGCCGGAATCAGTGCGCTCCGCGCGGACGATTTTGATCGCGACCTCGTCGCCGAGCAGCGTCCGCCGCGCGCGATACACCGCGCCCATTCCTCCCTCGGCGAGCGGGGCGAGGATCTCGTAGCGGTTGTCGAGGACCTGCCCGACGGCCAGCACGCGTTTATTAAATCACGTAAGTCGGCGTAGACCGGACCGGCCAGGGACGTGCCGCGGGTGTCAACTCCCAGGCCCAATTCCCAACTCCCAAGGCTCCCAGATCTGACGACTGTGGGTACCTTGGAAGTTGGGAGTTGGAGATTGGGAGTTG
>DATIEW010000609.1:0-2039 GCA_035455585.1 Vicinamibacterales bacterium
CCGCGGTCGAACGCGAACCCGACGGCGAGCATCGACGCGAACACGACGGCGAGGAAGCCGCCGAGCAGACGGTTGTTCCCGGTCGTCCACACGAACACCGGGTCGGGCACGAAGCCGTACGACTTGTACAGGGCGACGACCAGGGTTCCGACGAGCCCGGCGGTGAAGCCCATGTTGTACAGACTAAACCCCATGTGGGCCTTGAAGAGCTGCGCCGCGGCGGGGGCGAGGACGAACCCGATGACGAGGCTCGTGACGACCGCGAGCGGCAGGCCGAGCGCGAGCGGGATGCTCGTGCTGAACAGCACCTCCGAGAAGATCGGCGCGAGCGCCAGGCCGAAGAACGCCGTGTTGATGTGCGTCGCGAACGGCTCGCCTTTGAACCGGGCGTACAGCAGGACCCCGAGCACGATGAACCAGACGTTCAGGAGGTTCTTTCCGAACAGCGCGAAGCCGAGGACCAGGAACAGGCATGCCACCGCCGCGCCGGTCATTTTCGCGCCCGCCTTGTAGTACACGAAGCAGGCGCAGAGGGTCAGCAGCCCCGCGTTCACGCAGCCCGCGCCGATCCCGCCGATGCCGAAGTAGTCCGTGAGCAGCGTGTCCCGCGAGGTCGTGATGGCGGCCAGGCCACGCGCGATGCCCGCGGGGGTGTCGACGAGGAACCCGAATAGGACAAACGCGGCGGCGAACGCGGCCACGACGACCAGTACGACGCGATCCGAGACCGGTCGTGCCGGATGGTCCTCGCGGTGCGCGTCCCCGGACATACGTGACCCCCTCGTTTCACCGGTGGTTCGGTGGCCTGAGAGCTTGACGACGCCACAACCCCACCCGTAGAGTGGACGACGCGCTGGCGCCAGCGCCCGCCGAACCCGGCCAAGGAGAACAAGATGCAGCTCACCCCGCGGGAATTCGACAAGCTCCTCATCTACATGCTGGCCGAGGTGGCGCTCAAGCGCAAGGCGAAGGGCATCAAGCTCAACTACCCGGAAGCCGTCGCCATCATCTCCGCGACCGCACTCGACGGCGCGCGCGCCGGCAAGACGATCGAGGAGGTGACCAAGGAGGCGCGCACCGCGCTCACCAAGGCCGACGTCATGGACGGCGTCGCCGACCTGATCCCGATGGTGCAGATCGAGGCGGTGTTCACCGACGGCAGCCGCCTCGTGACCGTGCACACGCCGATTCAATGAGCGACCCAGTGACCGCCGCGAGAGGAGAGTAGCGATGGCAGGCGCCAAGTCCTATCCCAGCCTGGCCGCCGACGTCGATCCGGCCACGGCCGACGTGCCGGTGGGCGGCTACGTGTGCCGCAAGGAGCAGGTCTCGTTCCACGAGAAGCTGCCGGTGACCGAGCTCACCGTGCGCAATACCGGCGACCGTCCGGTGCAGGTCGGCTCGCACTTTCATTTCTTCGAGGTCAATCGGGCGCTGGAGTTCGACCGCGCCGCGGCCTTCGGGCAGCACCTCGACATCCCCGCGTCCACTGCGCTGCGGTTCGAACCGGGCGACGAACGCCAGGTCAAGCTGGTCCCGTATGGCGGCAAACGTGCCGTCTACGGGTTCAACAACCTGGTGGACGGCCCGACGGCGGGAAAACCCGCCGCCTCCCTCAAGACCAAGGCGGTGGCGCTCGCCGCGAAGCGCGGGTTCCGCTCGTCCGCGAAGAAGCGTTGAACCGGCGCCGACGGGCGCCGTCTTCTACACCCGAGCTCCACACGCGAGGACCTCCATGGCAACGATTTCACGCAACGAGTACGTCGGCCTGTTCGGTCCCACGGTCGGCGATCGCATCCGCCTCGGCGACACCGGCCTCTTCGTCGAGATCGAGCGCGACCTGCGCGGCGCGCCGGGGGACGAGATCGTCTTCGGCGGAGGCAAGAGCCTGCGCGAGGGCATGGGCATGGACAACCAGATCACGCGCGCGGGCGGCGCGCCCGACCTGGTGATCACCAACGTGACGATCATCGACGCGGTGCTCGGGGTCGTTAAGGCGGACGTCGGCATCAAGGACGGCCGCATCTGCGCGATCGGCA
>DATIEW010000610.1:0-4309 GCA_035455585.1 Vicinamibacterales bacterium
GCCGACTGCCGACTGCCGACTGACCTATAATCACCTCTATGGTCTGGTTCAAGAAGGTCCGCAAGCCCATCGCGCCGGTCGACAAGCAGAGCCGGGTGCCGGAGGGGCTCTGGGTGAAGTGCCCGAGCTGCGCTCAGATCATCTACAACAAGGACCTGGCGGCCAGCCTGAGCGTCTGCCCCAAGTGCGCACATCACTTCCGCCTGAGCGCGGCCGAGCGCCTGCGAAGCCTGTTCGACGCGGAGTGGGAAGAGCACGACCGCGGACTGACCTCCACGGACCCGCTCCGTTTCAGCGACACGAAGCCGTATCGGCAGCGGCTCGAGGCCGGCATGACCTCGACCGGCATGCGCGATGCCGTCATCAGCGCCACCGGACAGATCGGCGGCATCGACTGCGTGGCGGCGGCGATGGAGTACGGGTTCATCGGCGGCAGCATGGGGGTGGTCGTCGGAGAGAAGATCACCCGGGCCATCGAGCGAGCGGTCGCCCGCCGCCTGCCCGTCGTGATCGTGTCCTGCTCGGGCGGCGCGCGCATGATGGAAGGCACCCTCTCGCTGATGCAGATGGCCAAGATCAGCGGCGCGCTGGCCAGGCTCGACCGCGCCCGGCTGCCCTACGTCTCCGTGCTCACCGACCCGACGACGGGAGGCGTCACCGCCAGCTTTGCGATGCTCGGCGACGTCAACATCGCCGAGCCGAAGGCGCTCATCGGGTTCGCCGGCCCGCGCGTCATCGAGCAGACGATCCGCCAGAAGCTCCCGGACGGGTTCCAGCGGAGCGAGTTCCTCCTCGAGCACGGCATGCTCGACATGGTCGTGGACCGGCGCGAGCTCAAGGACGTGATCACCCGCATCCTGCGCTTCGGGGTTCCTTCGCGCGCCGCCGCCCCGCCAGCCGAGGCACAGCGCGAACCAGAAGTCGTGGAGACCACGCCTTCATAGAAGTCGAAACTTGCCTTCAGCCTGAAGGCGGAAGCGACGGTTCGAAAATCAGCATTCAGCATTTGATTGCTCCGCTCGAATTTCTCTTCGGCCTCGAACGGCTGGGCACGAAGCTGGGCCTCGAGAGCATGACGCGACTCTGCGACGCGCTCGGGCATCCGGAGCACCGGTTCCGATCGGTCATCGTCGCGGGCACCAACGGCAAGGGCTCGGTAACGGCGATGCTGGCCTCGATCCTCCACGCCGGCGGACACGCCGCGGCGCGCTACACGTCTCCACACCTCGAGCGGCTCGAGGAGCGGTTCGTGATCGGCGAGGAAGAGGTCGACCGCGAGGCGCTCGTGTCGGCGGCCGGCCTCGTGCAGCGCGCGGTGGACGGCCTGATCCGGACGCGCGGCCTCGATGTGCCTCCCACGTTCTTCGAGGGCGCCACGGCCATCGCGTTCGAGCTGTTCGCCCGGGCCGCAGTCGACCTTGCCGTGCTCGAGGTCGGACTCGGCGGCCGTCTCGATGCGACGAACGTCGTGACTCCCGTCGCCGCTGCTGTCACGTCGGTCGATCTCGACCATCAGGCCCAGCTCGGGACGACGATCGAGGCCATCGCGCGTGAAAAGGCGGGGGTCATCAGAGGCGGCATACCGGTCGTCTGCGGGCGGCTGCCCGAGGAGGCCGACCGCGTGATCGAGTCGACATGTGCGGAGCGCGGCGCCCGGCTCGTGCGGGCCGCCGACGCCGCGTGGTGGTCCTGCCGCATTGACGAAGAGTCGACGGCCCTGTCGATCTCGACCGGCCGGCATCATCTTCCGGACGTCCAACTCGCACTTCGGGGGCGGCATCAGGCCGACAACGCGGCGGTTGCCGTCTGCCTGGCAGAGGAGCTCGCGCGCGCCGGGGTCGCGCTCGACGAGTCGGCGATCGAGGGCGGGCTCACGCGCGCGAGGTGGCCCGGCCGCCTCGAGCGGTTCACGTGGCAGGGCGCGGACGTCCTCATCGACGCCGCGCACAACCCGGCAGGTGCCCGCGTGCTGGCCGACTACGTCCGCGAGATCGGCTGGCGCGGCGCGACGCTGGTCGCGGGGGTCGTGCGCGACAAGGACGCCGGCCGCATGCTCGAAGCGCTCGCCCCGGTCTGTGGCGCGGTGATCTGCACGACGCCGGCGAATCCCCGCGGTCTGCCTGCCGACGAGCTCGCGGTGCTGGCCGCGGCCGGCCGGTTCGCGCCTGGCACGGTCGAGGTCATCGCGGAGCCGGAGGCTGCGCTGCGATCCGCCTGCCGCCCGGGCGCGCGCGTGATCTGTGCCGGATCCATCTTCCTGATCGGTCCGCTGCGTGGTATTCTTCGCTGACACCAGCGCCGCACCCATCGTGTCCGGAAGCGGCTGCCGCGCTTCCGCAGCACGCCGCATGCACCGCTTCGCGCCGCGTTTCGCCACACTCGCAATCGTCGCCGCGCTTTCCGGATCGAGACCGGTACTGGCGCAAACGCCGCCGCAGAGCGATCTGGGAGGCTGCCGCGTCTCGCACGTCGAGAGCGTCAGCAGCCGGAAGGAACGGATCACGAACGAGCAGGGCGTGCAGGAGGCGGTCTCCACGCTCATCGAGGCTGTCCGGGTGGACTGCGACGAGATGCAGTTCTTCGCGGATCGCGCCCAGATCTTCCACGACCGCCATCGCGTCACGGCCGAGGGCCACGTGCTGTTCGTCTCGGGCGCCAACCGGATCTACGCCGAGCGGATGGAGTTCGACACGCAGTCGAGGACCGGCACCTTCTACGACGCGCACGGAATCGCCACGCTGGGGGAGCGCGCGGACCGGAGCCTGTTCGGCACCCAGGAGCCCGACGCGATGTTCTGGGGACGGGAAGTCCAGAAGATCGGCCCGAGGAAGTACCGGATCACCGGCGGCGGCTTTACGACGTGCGTCCAGCCGACACCCCGCTGGGAGGTGGCCTCGGGCACGGTCACGCTGACGCTCGACGAGTACGCGCTCCTCACCAACTCGGTGTTCCGTGTCAAGGGGGTGCCGCTCCTGTATCTGCCGGTCTTCTACTACCCCATTCAGGAGGACGATCGGGCGACGGGTTTCCTGATTCCGACTTACGGCACGTCGACCGTTCGCGGACAGTCCCTCAGCAACGCGTTCTTCTGGGCCCTCGGCCGCAGCCACGACGCCACGTTCTTCCACGACTGGTTTTCGAAGACGGGCCAGGGCCTGGGCGGGGAGTACCGGTACGAGCTCGGTGGCGGATCGCAGGGCAGCAGCCGCGTGTACGTCCTCGACGAGCACGAGACGACCTACGTCGATTCGGGCGGCAATCAGATCTCGCTGCCGGCCAAGCGCAGCTATCAGATCCGGGGCGGATTCACGCAGTCGCTCGGGAGCAACCTGCGCGCCCGCGCGAACATGGACTACTTCTCCGACATCGTCAGCCAGCAGCGCTATCAGCAGAACGTCTACCAGGCCACCAACCGGAGCCGGCGGATCGGCGGGAACCTCTCGGGCAACTGGGCCGGCAACGTGATCAGCGCGACGTTCGATCGCAACGACGTGTTCTATCCGAGCGATGTCGTCATCACGCGCGGTGGGCTGCCGCGCGTCACGGTCAGCCGCGGCGAGCGCCCGATCGGACGATCGCCGTTCTATTTCGGCGCGAGCGGCGAGTACGCCACGTTGCTCTGGACGACGAAGCAGGCGGACGAGACGGTCGAGGATCGCGGACTGACGCGGGTGGACGTGAACCCGGTGCTGCGGATCCCATTCCGCCGGTGGCCGTTCCTGACGGCGAACTCGAGCATCTCGTGGCGCGGCACGTACTGGACGGAGAGCCGGGACGCGACGACCGGCGTGCAGGTGCCCACCGGGATCGACCGGCAGTTCTTCGACTTCACCTCCCGGATCACCGGCCCGGTGTTCACCCGCATCTTCGACACGCCCGGCAGCACCTACGCGCAGCGCTTCAAGCACGTCATCGAGCCCACGCTCGTCGTGCAGCGCGTGACGGCCATCGACGATTTCGACCGGATCGTCCAGCTCGAGGGGGTCGACTACATCGTGGGCAACGTGACGCGGCTCAGCTACGGCCTCAACAACCGGCTCTACGCGAAGAAGGACGTCGCGCGGGAGATCCTCAGCGTCGTCATCGGGCAGACCTACTACACGGACGCGCGGGCGGCGCAGTACGACCAGAACTACCAGAGCAGCTTCAGCGGCACGCAGCCGACGAACTTCTCCCCGGTCTCCCTGCTCGTGCGCACGTCGCCGACCGAGCGGCTGCAGGGCGAGTTCAGAACCGAATGGGATCACACCGTCGGGGCGTTTCGCACGTTCGCGGCGAGCGGCACGCTCAACCGGGACGCGGTCCAGGT
>DATIEW010000611.1:0-10384 GCA_035455585.1 Vicinamibacterales bacterium
AACCTTATGTTGGGCCCCGAGCGAGAGAAACAAATAGTGGCGTCCGTCGGGCAGGAACGCCGGGAACCAGCGACCCGGGTCCGCCCCAGGGACCGGTTGCGGTGTTCCGCCCGTGGCGGGACTCATCTGCAAGGGCTCGGCTGGGAACGGCGCGAAGACGATCACATCGTGCTGGTTCCACGTGCCGCCGCGTGGCACAGGCGTCGCCGCAAGCGTCTGCAGCGCCGCGCCCGAGACATCGATCCGCTTGAGACGCCCCGCGGCGAAGAACCCCAGCGACCGGCTGTCGGGAGACCAGAAGGGCTGAGTCGCATCATCGGTCCCAGCGAGCGCATTGGCAGTCAGGCCGCTTCGATCGCGAACGTACAGGCGCGTCGTGCCGGCCTCGTCATTGCCCACGAACGCGACCAGGCGGCCGTCGGGCGAGATCTGCGGCGCTTCGCCATCGGTCAACGTGACGTGATCCGGCGGGAGGATCGAGAGCACGTCCCGCCTGGAAAGACCCTCCCGCCCACCCGCGCGGATTCCAAGCAGAACGGCGGCGGCAATCGCCAGGGCCGCCGCTGCCCACGCGAACCATTCGCGCCGATTCGATCTCGATGGAGGCGGCGCTGCCGTCGTCGCTGACGCGCCACCCACGTCGTCGAGCAGAAGCCGTAGGTCGTGCGCGGAGGTCCACCTGTCGCCGGGGTCCTTCGCCAGGCAGACGGCGACGATCCGGTCGAGCGCAGGCGGCGCCACCGGCGCCACGGTCGACAGACGCGGGGGGTGCCCCCCCAGGATCGCGCTGATGAGGCCCGCCGGACTGGCAGCCTCGAATGCGGGACGCCCCGCGATCATCTCGAAGAGGATCGCGCCGAACGCGAAGAGGTCGGCCCGCTGATCGACCGCGCGCCCTTCGAGCTGCTCGGGCGCGATGTACTGCAGCGTGCCGAGCACGACGCCGTCACCGGTCAGCGCGGAAGTGCGCGTCGGTTCGTCGACGATGACGCTCCGGTCGGCGCGCCATCGCGCCAGGCCGAAGTCGAGCAGCTTGACGTGCGGGCCTCGACCGCTCGCGGCCTCACTGGCCAGCATGATATTGGCTGGCTTGAGATCGCGATGAACGATCCCCTGGCTGTGCGCCTTCTCCAGAGCATCGGCGATCTGCCGCGCGATGGCGAGCGCTTCGTGGGTCGGAAGCGGCCCGCGCGCCAGGCGCGCTGTGAGCGTTTCGCCCTCGATCAGCTCCATCACCAGGAACGCGATCTCTTCCGTCGCCCCGGGCAGACTGGCGTGTCCGACGTCGTAGAGGGTGCAGATGTGCGGATGGGTCAACGACGCGATGGTCTTCGCTTCGTGCTCGAAGCGCTCGCGGCGCCCGGCGTCTCGCGCGACGTCGTCTCGAATCGTCTTGATCGCGACGCGCCTGCCGAGCCGGGTGTCGAGCGCGCTGTAGACTGCGCCCATTCCCCCGCCCCCGAGCGGGCCGGTGATCTCGTACGGTCCGAGACGGGTCCCCGGAGGGATCGACATGGGAACGGGGTGATTATAGCTACTCCGGAAAGCCGATTCGCTTCAGGAGACTCTCGTACCTGGGGTTGCCGTGAAGCGAATCGAAATCGGGGTGCATCTTCACGTGCAGAACCTGGGGGCGCCTTGCCTGGATTGCTTTGTCCAGCCAGTCCAGGGCACGCTCCGGCTCGCCCGCGGCGGCGTACAGGGTTGCCACCGTGACCAGGTTGTCCCCGCCCCGGGCGGCATAGTGGTCAGCCATCGCCCGTTTCAGCCCCTGGGCGCCTCCTGCCCGGTAACCTCGCTCGATTGCCTCCAGAAGCGTCGCGTTGCCTTCGGCCGCCCTGCGGTAGGCGTCGAGTGCGCGCTCGTTGGCGCCGGTTCGCAAGAGCACGTCGCCGAGAAGCGCCCGGGCGGAACGGTTGTCCGGGAACAGCTCGAGGATCTCGGTCGCCACGCGGATTGCCTCGTCATAATGACGCGCGAACTCCAGGTGCGCCGGCACGGGCAGCAGGGCAAGCGGAGAGAGAGGATCGGACTGGCGTGCCAGCTCGACCTGTCGGAGAGACTCGTCGTGGTTGCCAGTGAATGCCGCATGATCGGCAAGCCCGTGGCGGGCGAACACGTCGTTCGGGTTCAGCTCGAGCGCCCGCTTGAACTCGACCGTCGCCGTCCAGTCCCAGCGGTAATAGAGCTTGATCAATCCCAGCGCGGAATGCGCCGCCGCCAGGGTTGGATCGAGCGCGAACGCCCGGCGCGCGGCGCTCTCTGCCCGCGACATCGATGCGTCGAGCGGCGCGCTTCCAAAGAAGCCCGTCAGCAGCTCCGCCTGCGCCAGGCCGGCGTGGGCGGGCGCGAACATGTCGTCGCGATCGATCGCCTGACGGTACAAATCGATGGCCTTCCGCAGGTCCCCCGCCTGCACACTGCTGGTGAAGAAACGAGCCTTGAGGTAGAGCTCCTGCACCTCCGGGCTTGCCGCCGGGGCCGACACGAGGCGGTCCTGCTCCTCCCGGGTGACGACGACGTGGATCTCGCGAGCGATGGCGCCGGCGATCTCGCTCAACAGCCGCAGGACGTTTTCGAGATCGCGGTCGTAGCTGTCGGCCCACACGTGCGTGTCGGTTGCGCCGCGGATGAGCTGCGCCGTGACGCGCACGCGCCCTTCCGCGAGTAGGACCGACCCTTCGACGACAGCATCGACGCCCAGCTCGCGGGCGATCTCGGGGATCGGCCGTGTCGTGTCCCGGTAGCGCAATACTGACGTGCGCGAGATCACCCGCAGCGCGCTGATCTTCGAGAGGTCGGTGACGAGCGCGTCGTGCATGCCCTCGACGAGATACTCCTGCTCCGTGCCGCTCATCTGCGCCTGGAAGGGCAAGACAGCCAGCGAGCGGATCGGGCTCTCGGCGGCTCTGCCTGGATCACGGAAGCGCTCCAGCACGGGGCGTCCAACGGACCACACGGCTGCAAGGGCGAAGAGCGAGACGGCGCCGAGCGCGAGCTTCGCCGACACGCGGAATCGGCTGGTGCCGGCCGGTGGCGCCGCGCGGGCCGATGCGAGCACCCGCTCGGCCGCGATCTCCTTCGTGAGGTCGTTCAGCTCGTTGCGAACCTCTTTCGCCGACTGGTACCTCCGCTCCGGGTCCTTCTCCACGGATCGCCGGACGATCCGGGCGAGCCCTTGCGGCAGATCGGCGCGCACGGCGTCGACGGGCGGCGGAGAGTCCCTGAGGATGGAAGCCGTGATTTCCGCCAACGTGCTCCCCGGGAAAGGCGGGCGGCCGACGGCCATCTCATACAGCACGACGCCGAAGGAGAACACGTCCGAGCGGGCATCGACCGGCCCTCCCTGGACCTGTTCCGGCGACATGTAGGGAACCGTGCCGAGGAACGTTCCCGCCCTGGTCAGCTCCGAGGCGGTTTCCTGGAGAGTGGATCCGTCGCTGAGATTCCGAGCGCGGCGGGCAAGGCCGAAGTCGAGAATCTTCGCGTGCCCGTCCGGCGTGACCATCACGTTCGAAGGCTTGAGGTCCCGGTGAATGACGCCCTGGTCGTGCGCCGCCGCGAGCGCGTCAGCCATCTCCGTCGCGAGCGCGAGCAGCTGCTCCACGCGCAGGCCGCCGCGCGCAATCACGCGATCGAGCGGCTCGCCGTCGACCAGCTCCATGACGATGAAGTCGTGACGGTCGACGGACTCGACCGCATGGATGGTTACGATGTTCGGATGGTTCAGCGAAGCCAGGACGCTGGCTTCGCGTGTGAAACGGGCACGCCGCTCACGGTCGCCCGCGACGTCCGGCGGCAGCATCTTGACGGCGACCCGACGGCCGAGCTTCGTGTCGTCCGCGAGATACACCTCGCCCATGCCGCCCCTGCCGAGCAGGTCGAGGATTCGATAATGCTGGAGAGTGGTTCCGACCACGCGTCCCCCGGCGGTCCACACCCGTCGATTCAAGTGCATGCCGCGCGCGATGCGACCCTCAGGATACACCCCTGGAGCAGCCGGGCTGAGGTTCGTCGATTCACAGATGGTCGGCCCGCCGCGCCCCACGCCAGGATGCCTTCCGCGCGCGGACGTCAAGCGTAAACACCAATCTCCAACCCCAACTCCTGCGTTCCCATACTCTGGGCATTGGGAGTTGGAGGCCGGGAATCGGGGGTTGGAAGTTGGGAGTTGCGAGTTGGCGGTTCAGCCCTGCGAACCGAAAAGCGTCGGGGCGTTACAGGATGGCGCAACAGGATGCCCCGTTGCGTTCTTGAACGCCGTGTACAAGGCCCGCAGGCTGGGCAACTTACTTCGATCCAGCGCCGCCGGCACGGGCTGTGAACCACTCGGCTCGTGATGCACCTGCGGCCGCTCGCCGTCATCGGGCTTGCAAGCGTTTCGACCGCGTTGCTTGCTGCGGCAACCCCGCCAGTCCTCAACGAATCGCTGGCCGGCCGGCAGGTGTTTCCGGTCTCGAACTGGTGGAATCTGGACATCAGCTCGGCGCCGGTCGATCCGAGGTCGGCCGAGCTCGTCGACTTCATCAGCGGCCGCACCGCGTCGAATCCCGGCGCCGTGCGCCGTCTGCATCCGGACTTCGGTTCCCCGCCGTACGGCATTCCGTACGTCGTCGTTACCGGCGATCAACCGAGGGTGCCGCTGACGTTCGTGGCCTACGGCGACGAGAGCGATTCGGGAGCGCCCGGGCTGCCTGGCCACCCGATCCCGGACGAGGCGCGCACCCAGCCGCACTACATCGAGGGGGGCGTGCCCGGCGGCGGCACGTCGGGCGATCGGCATCTCCTCATCATCGATCGGGACCGCTGGCTGCTCTACGAGAGCTTCGCGACACGCTGGAACACGTCGATGGGCCGGTGGGAGGCGGACTCGGGCGCCGTCTTCGATCTGTCGGCCAACGACCGGCGCCCCGAGGGGTGGACGTCCGCGGACGCGGCCGGGTCCAACTCCCAATCTCCAACTCCCAACTCCCAAAGCTGCCCGAGCACACGGATCTAGGCGCTTGGGAGTTGGGAATTGGAGATTTGGGTATTGACACGCGCTCTAGCTCCCAGCTCCTGGCTCAGGAACTGGTCCTGACCGCTGGCGGCACGCGCGGCGCGCGGACGGTCAGCCCGGCCTGCCTGACGTCGACGTCGATCTTCTCCGGCGGAACGAGAGTCGCCGGACGTGAGTAGTCGACCCGGTACTGGTTCTTCAACTCGACGGCCAGACCGTGGAGCCTGTCGTCCAGCGCCAGGCTGGTCAGCAGGTGCTCGCGACGGCCGCCCGTCTCGCTCGCTCCTTCCGCAAAGGTCAGCTCGCGCTGGCGCCGCGCCTCGTCCAGCGGCACCGACCTGCCGCTCCTCGTCAGGATGAAGGAATGCAGCGTTGCCGCGTTTCGCACCTCGTCCAGGACGGTCTGGTAGTAGCGCTCGCTGAACTCCGGTCCTTCCGTGCTGATCACGACGATCTCCCGGCGGGCGCCCTCGCGCATCCGCAGCGACTTCGCCGCATCGATGATGGCGTCGAGCGCATAGGCGCCGCTGCCCTGCCTGGCGAACAGTCTGCCGATTCCCGCTTCCAGCCTGGCGACGTCGTGCGTGAAGTCGGTGATCAGCGTCGATCGCTCCCCGAACCCGATTAGCGCAAGCTCGTGCTCCGGCGCCATCTCGCGGACGAAGCGGGTCACCGCCCGCCGCAGGTCGTTGACGTAGCGTTCGACCGCCTGGCTGGTATCGACCAGCACGGCGATTTGCATCGGCTCGTCTGCCCGCACGGCTCGAAGGACCTCACGCTGGATGCCGTCCTCCCGCACGACGAAGTCCTTTGCCGTGAGGGACGTGGCCGGCGCGCCGCTCTTGTCGAGGACCGTCGCGTAGACCGAACGCTCGGTCTGCGCAAAGGCGGGCGCGGCAGCCACGGCTGCTACGGCCACTGCTGAAAGAACCCGATTGACCAGGGACATGTGCCCTCCATTTCAGGCGCTACATCTCTAAGGACGCAGGGCACAGGCGGACGGTTCTGACGCCAGCCGGGATGCGGGTTAAGAAAGGGTAAGGCCAGCTGAGCGGCCTCGGCGAACCGTTGAGCCGGCGGGGTCTGGCCCCCCGCCTATTTGATGACCAGCCGCTCCAGACGCCTGAGGTTGTCGACCGCGGGGCCGTAGGTGGGGTCCAACGCAAGGGCCCGCTGGACGTGCTGCATGGCCTCCGCGTACCGGCCTGCCGCCGCGAGGGCGCCGCCGTAGTTATTGTGGATCAGCGCCGAATCGGGCCTCAGTTCCACGGCGCGCTGGTAGTGCGGCAGGGCGTCATTCGTGCGGCCGAGCGAGAACAGCAGGACGGCCAGGTTGACGTGCGCGTCCAGGAAGTCCGGGTTGACATCCAGCGACCGTCGATAGGCTGCCGCCGCCTCCGTGAACCGCGACAGCTTGCTCAGCGCGATCGCCCGGTTGAACGCGATGCGCTCGTCGCGGGGATCGGCCGCTTCGGCCCGTTGGAACTCGGTGAGCGCTGCCCGGACTCTGCCTTCTTCCATCAGCGCCACGCCGAGGTAGTTGTACGTGCTCCCGGATCGCTCGCCCAGGCGCACCGCCGCTTCCAGGTGCGGTACCGCGTCGGCAAACCGTCCGGCTTCAACATAGGATCCGCCCAGCAGCGCCCGATACTCGGCCACGTCGGGCTCCTCGCGCACGCGCTTCTCGGCCATTGCCACGTTCGCCAGCTTCGCCCTCTCGTCGAACGATCGCAGCAGGACGTCGGCATCCTCGGGCGACATCGGCATCACCTGCAGCCCCAGCTCGGCCATCTCATCGGTCGACTTCGGCCCGGTCTGCACGCGCACCGGCGGCCGGTGCGGGTTGTCGGGGTTCGCCTCCGAGTTGTCGTAGGTGTAGCGCATCGTCAGCTTCGTCCCGCGAGGCAGCGGAATCGGCGTCACGAAGCGGTAGTCCTGCTGCCAGTCGAAGCTCCACTGCGGGATGTGCATCACCGTCCTGACCGTGCCGTCGGGCAGCGTGGCGGTGACGAGCATCTCCTTGCCCAGGTAGTGCGCGTGCGGATACACGCTCATCAGGTCCACCGGCACGGGCAGCTCGTAGACGTCGGTGACGAGGTAGTCGCGCTGGCCGGCTGGAATGTCGATCAGCTTCGAGCCCATTCTGACGGTGACCGGCGTGTGCAGTGGCGGCGCGTCGGTGAAGTACAAGCCCACCGTCGGCTGAACAGGGACTGGCTCGTCCGAGGGGATCAGATGCACTTCGACGACGAGATCCGCGCCGCGATCCAACCGCCAGGGGATGCCCTCCGGCGCAACGATAGGCCCGCGGCCCGGCGCCCAGCCGATGAAGTGGCCGTCCGGATCCTGGACGGTTTCCCACGACATGCCGTCGAAGCCCGGCTGCCCGTCCGCGGCGTCGCGGCGGCGCGAGCCGGACGTCTGGTCGATGCGGATGACGGCGTGGTGGACGGGCGCGCCGCCGGTCTTGAACTCCACCGCGCGGACGAAGACGCTTGACGTCGCCGATCTCCGGAGCACCAGGTTGCGGTACACATCCTCGGTTCCGGGACCGAGGATGTACGGCTGCACCGCGGTCACCACCTCGTCCGGCCCGCCCAGCTCCCACTCGCCGGTCCACGCCGGCGGCGCCGGAAGGTCGGCGGCGCGTCCTTCGAGCGTTCCGTCCTTGACCCAGCGTTGAATGGCGTCGATCTGCTCGTCGCTCAGCCGCCGCTCGCCGAGGATCTTGAATTCCCCGGCCTCCGGCAGCCACGGCGGCATGTGGCGCTCGCGCGTCAGCTCGGCGATCGTGTCCGCGCGCTTGGCGACGTCGGCGTAGGTGAGCAGCGGGAACGGGCCGGCCCCGGCGGGCCTGTGACAGGGCGCGCAGTTCGCGAACACGATCGGCGCGATGTCCTTGTTGAACGTGACAGTGGCAGACGCCGTCGACGATGGGCCGCAGCCCGCTGCGCCCAGGCCCGACGCGGTCAGGCACGCGGCCAGGGTCGCCCGCCACGCGAAGCAGACGCGTCCCGGTCCGTTAGAGAGCCGCCGCGTCGCGCAGCCCAGCTGCGGGGAATGCAGATCGATCACCGCCTTCCATCACCGGATCAACGCGATGCCTCTGTCGTCGTTCGCGCCTTCGGCAGCGTCAGCGCGACGAGCGACGTGTTGGCCCCGCCACCGGTCGCAAAGACGATGTACTGCCGGCCCTTGTGGAGGAAGGTCATCGGCACCGCACTCGTGCGCGCCGGGATCTTCACGACGC
The DNA here is from genome assembly GCA_035455585.1 of Vicinamibacterales bacterium. Taxonomy (GTDB): domain Bacteria; phylum Acidobacteriota; class Vicinamibacteria; order Vicinamibacterales; family 2-12-FULL-66-21; genus DATIEW01. The sequence goes on from DATIEW010000611.1 coordinate 8,250, forward strand.
CCACCTGCTTGCCCGACGCCTTGTCCACGGCGAACAGCCGCGGCTCGCCTCCGGGAGGTCCGCCGCTGCGTCCGGTCCCGTAGATCACGAGCGATCTGGTGTTGATGACCTGCGCGTGGCCGCGCCCGGGCGGCGCCGGAGGGAGCGTGACGCCGGCAAACAGCGGGTTGTCCGGACTGTTCGGCTTGACCGGCACCAGTTCGCCGCCATTGGGGATCCACCAGGCCTTGTCGCCTGTGCTCATGTTGTACGCCGTAATGCCGCCCAGTTCCTTCGGTTTCACGATTGAAACCCCGTCGATGTTGCTGCTGGCGCCCCCCCGCCGGCCGCCCCGTCCTCCGCGCGGCGCCGGCTGATAGCCGGGCGGCGCGGGCAGCGCGCCGATCTGCCCGCAGCTGTCGTGAGGCGAGCTGTAGCGGAACTCCGAACAGGGATCCTTCTGGACGGAGATGGTGCTCAGGCCGGTCTGCGCCGCGACGTACAGCAGCCCGGTCTCGGGGTCGGCCGCGGCGCCGCCGTCGATGTTCACGCCGCCGCTCGCGCCGGGCGCGTACCACGAGCATGTGAACCCGCTCGGTCCCGTGCCGTCCGCGAGCGAGGCCGGAATGTAGTATGGGCCCATCCGGCACTGCTGTGCCAGCTTCAAAGCCGCCGCCTTGATCGCGGGGGTGTAATCGATCAGGTCCTCCTCGACCAGTCCCTGCTGCGCGTAGGGTGTCGGCTTCGTCGGAATGGGCTGGGTCGGTGACGTCCGCTCGCCGGGCACCTCGCTCTGCAGCACCTCTGTCTCGACGATCGGCCAGATCGGCTCGCCCGTGACGCGATCGAACACGTACAGCCAGCCCTGCTTGGTCGGCTGCGCGACGATCTTCCGCGGCTGCCCGTTCACCGTCACGTCCAGCAGGTTGGGCGCCATCGGTGTGTCGTAGTCCCAGATGTCGTGGTGCACCATCTGGAAGTGCCACCGGCGCTTCCCGGTCTTGACGTCGAGCGCGACGATGCTGTTGCCGAAGAGGTTGTCGCCCGGACGGTGACCGCCGTACTCGTCCATCAGCGGCATGCCGATCGGGATATAGACCAGGCCCAGTTCGGGGTCGGCGGTGTAGGGCGCCCACGCATCGTTCTTCCCGACGCCTTCGGTTCCGGGCTTCGACCCGTTGATCCAGGTGTCGGCGCCGAACTCGCCCGGCTCCGGCACCAGGTTGAACTTCCACAGCTGCTTGCCGGTCCGGACGTCGAAGCCGCGGATGTAGCTCGGCAGGTTGCGCACGCGAATCGGGTAGTACCCGTGGATGTGCGAGTTGCCGACGACGATCACGTCGCCGACGAGGATAGGCGGACCGCTGGCCGCGATCTGCCCGAGGGCCGGATCGATCCCGATCGTCCCGTCGGCCCCGATCCCCTTCTCCTCGTCCCACATCTCTCCCGGGCGCGCCCGCCGGGCTGGCGCACCGTCGGAGATGACGAGCGGGCCCGGATCATCCACGGCAAGCGGCACGAGCGGGAAGCCGAGGCCGTCCATCAGGTCGACGACGCCGTTCTTGCCGAACGACGGATCGGGGAGTCCGGTCTTCGCATCCAGCGATGCCATGTGATAGCCGGGCGTCACGACGATCACGCGCTCGCGCTGGCCGTCGGTCCAGTACGACAGACCGCGGCCGGCGAACTGGCGCGGCGCCTTCTGCCAGCGGATGCCCTCGTCGAGCCGCCACATCCAGAGCGTTTCCCCTTTCTCGGGGTCGATGGCCATCGCCACCCGGCGCGTCGTGGCCACGGTGAACAGCCGCCCGTTCGCATAGAGCGGTGTCGTCCGGTAATACTCGTCGCTGCCGAACGCCCCGGCGTTCCACTGCCAGGCAACCTGGAGCGACGAGAAGTTCGACGCGTTGATCTGATCGAGCGGCGAATACCGCGTGCTCCACGCGTCGGCGCCCCAATAGCGCCACTCACCGGGCGCGTTCCCCCGGACGAGCGCCGGGCCTTGCACGGCGCTCGACCAGTTCGCGGTGGCCAGAACGATCGCGATCACGGTCGCGATGAGTGTGCCGAGTCCCAGGATGCCTTGTGTCTTTTGCCGCTTCGTCATGGGTGTCGTGTCCTCGTGAGAGCCGCCGTGCAGTGCGCGTTCATCGGAG
>DATIEW010000612.1:0-17500 GCA_035455585.1 Vicinamibacterales bacterium
TTTCGCGAAGATCTCTTCTATCGCCTCAGCGTCATCCGCATTCATGTGCCGCCGTTGAGGGACCGCCGTGAAGAGATCCCACACCTCAGCACTTTCTTCCTGCGGGACGCGTCGGAGCGGCTGTCCAAGCCCGGTCTGCGATTGAGCCCCGAGACGCTCGATCTATTCGACGCGTTCCCCTGGCCCGGCAACGTCCGTCAACTCCGCAATGAAATCCAGCGGGCCGTCGCGATGGCGTCACCCGACAGCACGATCTCGCCGGACCTGCTCTCCCCGGCCATTTCCGCCGTCTTGAATCGCGGCGGGGCCGCGACCCGCGCAAAGCCCCGTCGGGCCGACCTGGCGTCAGCCGTCCAGGAGCTCGAGCGGGAGATGATCGAGCAGGCGCTCACCGACGCCGCGGGCAACATCTCCGAAACCGCCAGGATGCTCGGTCTGACCCGCCGCGGGCTCTACCTGAAGATGCAGCGGCTGGGCGTCATCGCGGCGACACGGTGAATGAACAGGAGTTCAGGAGATCAGGAGAGGACGAACAGGAGATCAGGAGAGATCAGGAGGCTGGAGGACATGAACAGGAGGCCAGGAGGCCAGGGAATCTCGCGAAGAACCTGTTCAGGGAAACCGCTCACACGTTGCGGTGAACTGATACCAGGTATCCACTGATGAGCCAGATTGTATACCTGGTAATCACCACCCGCACGATCGCGAAGCACCAGGTCTCTGCTACAAGTTATTAGAAAAAAGCAAGTTATTGTCAGTACTGGACCATCGAGGGTCGTTGGTTCCCACCCGGCGCGCTGATTGATATTACCGACGGCAGCAGCGACGCGGAGGGAATCCCATGGAGCAGCGACTTCGACTGGTGCAGGGCGGTCAGGCCCGGATCGACAAGCGTGGAGTGGACCGGCGGCGCCTGGCGCTTCCAGGTCAGATCGTGTGGAAGGACGTCCGCGGGACCACGCGCATGGCGCCGGTCGTCACACGTGACATCAGCGAGTACGGCGTGAGCGTGGAGTGTCTCGGGGGGACGCCGATTCCGTGTTTCAGGATGGTCTACTTCCAGATCGAGCGCGAAGCCCGCAACCGCCCGGATCTGCCCGCCGTTCTCCGCAAGTCGAGCGTCCTGTCGGCGGTGTTCAGGGTCGGTGAGTGCCTGCAGACGACCGGCGCGCCAGGCGAATACGCGCTGCGGCTTCTGGTCGAACCTCAGGCAGCCGTCAGGACTGCGGTTCCCCCGGTGGCGGCCAACGCTCAGGTCGGCTGTTTCAGGACCGCGTAACTCAGCAACCTACGATGGTTCCTTCTGCTCTTCGAGTTCCCGGCGCGCGTCAGCCACGTAGAGCGACTGCGGGAACTCTTCCACGACCCGTGTGAAGGCGCGCCTGGCTTCTTCCTTCCGGCCGGCGCGCGCGTACGCCCGGCCGAGTTGCATCAGCACGCCGTCGAGTGGAAGCTGAGCGTCCGGATCGCGGCTCATTTCGGTGTAGTGGTTGATGGCGCTGTCGTACTTGCCCTGCTCCACCAGCGCATCGGCCAGACCCAGCCTCGCCGTGCGGCTGTAGATGCCGCTCCCGGCGTGCTCCAAAACCTCCTGGTAGCGCTGCTCCGCTTCGGCATGCCGCCCGAGCGAGGCGAGGATGGCAGCCGAATAGTAGCGCGCGGTGATACCGGCGTCGGTGTCGGGGTAGCGGTCCGCCGCCTCGAGGAACCGCGGCAGCGCGGCGTCGAGTTTCGCGCGCTCCGTCACGTACGTGCCCGGCTGCTGGACGGGAATCGGGCTTCCGGGCGCCGGCTCGGGCAACGCAACGACCGGCGCCTGATAGATGGCCAGCGCCGTCGCGAGCATCTCGGTCGCGTTCGCGTTGCGGGCCTGCCGCCACCAGACATAGCCGGCAACCGCGCCCAGGAGCACGACCACCACGAGCCCCATCACCGTGATGTCGCGCTGACGCGAGACGAGAATCTCCTGCGCTCGCGCCACCGTCCGGGCGAACTCGTTCTCCTTGAGTTTGTGTCGTTCGAGGCGCTTCATGGATTTCCGCGATCAGATCTGCTCGATTTCCAGCAGTTCTCCGGATCTCTTGATCTCCCGATCCTCCTGACTTCCTGATCTCCTGTCCCGTCCTCCTTGTCTCCTGACCTCCTGTTCAATGGCGCGCCCGGCAGGTCTCGAACCTGCGACCCCCGGTTTAGGAAACCGATGCTCTATCCTGCTGAGCTACGGGCGCACGCGAACATTCTATTGCATTGGACGCCCACGCAGCGTCGCCTCCCTCAACCTGATCGCTCTCAGTACTGCAGCACCGAGAGGATGTTCTCCCCCGTCAGCCTGGCGCGCCCGTTCAGCTCGACGAGCTCGATCAGGAACGCCAGCCCTTCTACGTCTCCGCCGAGCTGCCTCACGAGGCTCACCGTTGCCCGGGAGGTGCCGCCCGTGGCCAGCAGATCGTCGACGATGAGGACCCGCTGGCCCGGAAGCACGGCGTCGCGGTGCATCTCGAGGCTGTCGCTGCCGTACTCGAGATCGTAGGTGGCGCGTACGGTGTCGGCCGGCAGCTTGCCGACCTTGCGGACCGGCACGAACCCCGCACCGATGCGGTCCGCCACGGCCGAGCCCAGAATGAACCCGCGGCTCTCAATACCGACGACGAGGCTGATCGCGCGATCCCTGTAGGGAAGCGCCATGGTGTCGATCGCCAGCCGGAAGCCGACCGGGTCGCGCAGCAGGGTCGTGACGTCGTAGAAGAGGATGCCGGCTCTCGGGAAGTCCGGCACGTGACGGATCTTCGATTTCAATGCATCCATCGGTCTAAACGTGGGGTTCCGCCCCACATCCCGCCTTCGCGCGAAGCGCTGAACAGTCAGGATCGGATCGAGAAGCCGATCGGCCTGCCGACCGGCACCTCCTCCTCGACGGTGAATGCTTCGATCCCGGCGCCGTAGGGACCTCGGCGGAGCGCCGTTTCCACGCGATCGACCGATTCGATCTCGCCTTCCACGTAGGCTTCGACCCGGCCGTCGTTCAGATTGCGCACCCACCCGTGCACGCCTTCGAGCATCGCCTGCTGTTCGGCGTAGAACCGGAAGCCGACGCCCTGCACGCGGCCGGCGATCAGGAAGCGTCTGGCGACCAGCATGAAACAGTAGATTATGACCCGTCCCGGACGGCTGGCGCAACGTGTCGCCCTGGTTCTCCGTTCTTGCTCTTCGTTGCGTCGCCCTCCACATCCGACAACGTAGTACAGTCTCCGCATGCCACGAATCGGCGCAAGCAGCCACGGCGAGTCGCACCTGCGCATGCTCCGCATCGTCCGTCGCGGCGATCGGCACGATCCTCGCGACTGGACGGTGTCGTGCCGCTTCGAGGGAGACTTTGCTGGCGCCTTCGTCGATGGACGCCCCGACGGGCTGCTGCCGGGCGAGGCGCTGAAGAACCTGGTGCACCGCACGGCGCGCGACGCGGGTCACCTGGAGATCGAGCGGTTCGGCCTCACGCTCTGCGATCGCATTCTCACCGGACACCCTCGAGTGACGCGGGCGCGGATCGAGATTGCCGAACAGCCGTGGAGCCGCCTCGATGTCGGTGGCAAGCCGCAGGGACAGGCGTTCCTCGCCGGGTCACCCGAGCTGCGGACCGCTGCCGTCACCAGCAACGGCCAGCAGATCGCGGTCGTCGCGGGCATCGAGCACCTGACGCTGATGCGGACGGCTGGCTTCGGCCCCTCGCGACCCGGCGAGGAGGACGCGAGCGGCGTCGACGACAACCTGCAGCGGCTGCTCGTGGCAACGCTCGCCGCACACTGGACCTACATCAGCCCCGACGTGACGTTCGGTCCCTATCGCCAGGGCGTCCGCACCGCCATCGTCGAGACGTTCGGATGCCACGGGCGCCGTTCCGTGCAGCACACGCTCTACTCGATAGCCGACGTCGTGCTGGCCTCTTACGAGGAGATCTGCCAGATCGCGCTCTCGCTGCGAGAGCGTCCGTATCGACCCGCCGATCTGTTCTCTGCCGGCATGGAGAATCCCGACGATCTGTTCGTCGCTGTCGCAGAGCCGCTCGGCGTCGTCGAGGTGACCGTGGAGAGGTAACAGGATGCCACCGGCCAACTCATTGGCCGGCGGACAACTTCTTGGCCGGTTCGCCGGTGAGACGGGTCCCAACCAGGGCTCGAGTTGTCGAGTGATTCCCCAAGCCCGACAATCCTGGAGCCGGGAACGAGTGTTGCTGCTGCCACCGGCGCGACACTGATAGTCCCGGCAGACACCAGGCCCGGCATGCGGTTCCGGACTCCTCCGGCCCGGAGCTGCCCTGTTCGGCTCGCAGCGCTGAACGGGCGTGATGCCGGGCCTGCTGCCTGCTGGCGGCACTTCGGGATCGATTCAGCCGTTCGCTAGAATCGTCGGAGTCCTTCATGAGCTGCGAACCGAAGTCAAGAAGAGAGCCTTGAGTTTTGAAGTTTTGAGTTCGTAGCTTCCGCCTTCACGCGGAAGCCCTTCCGCGTCCGGGATCCTCCGGCTGAAGCCGAAGGCGACGAGTCGATTGCCTCGCCCCCACCTGTCGATGCGTCAGTCGTCGTGATTGCCACGGCAGGGGATGGCCACTGGGCCGATCGGATCCCGGACCCCGGACCTCGGATCCCGGCTGATGGACGAAGGGCCTGGGGCCATAGCGAGCGGGCGCCGCGGTCGCGGGGGCGGTACGATAGGGGAACCACCCTGACGGCGAGGAAGAGGAAGGAGAACGACATGCGCGGCGTCACCGGCCTGCACCACGTTACGGCGATTTCCGGGCCGGCCCAGGAGAACGTCGATTTCTACGCCGGCGTGCTGGGCATGCGACTGGTGAAGAAGAGCGTCAACCAGGACGACCCAGGAACCTATCACCTCTTCTACGCTGATGCCGTGGGTCATCCGGGAACCGACCTGACGTTCTTCCCCTGGTCGCAGCTGGCGCCGGCGCGCGAGGGGCACGGCGTGAGCGTCGAGGTGTCTCTGGCGGTCCCGGCCGACAGCCTGGGATTCTGGCAGCAGCGTCTCGAACGTTATGGCGCAAGGATCTCGGGCAGCGAGACCCGTTTCGGCTGCCGTTCGCTGCTGGTCGTCGACCCGCACGGGCAGCGGCTGGCGCTCGTGGAGGGCCGGCAGGCATCCGATCGGCTGTTCGCGGCGTGGGACCAGAGTCCGGTCCCCGCGGAACGCCAGATCCGCGGGCTGGAGGGCGCCAGACTCTGGGAGCGGGATCTCGAAGCAATCGCCTCGTTCCTGACCGGCACGCTCGGTTTCCAGCTCGTGGGCACCGAGGGAGACTGGCACCGCTACGGACTGGCGGGCGGCACATCCGGCCGGTACGTCGACATCCGCGAAGTACGCGGCGCGCACCGCGGCATCTGGGGAGTCGGCGGCATCCACCACCTTGCCTGGCGGGTGGACGACGAGGAGCATCAGCTGGAAGTGCGCCGCCGGGTGGAAGAGGCGGGGCCGCAGCCCACGCCGGTCATCGATCGCTTCTGGTTCAAATCGGTCTACTTCCGCGAGCCGGGCGGCGTGCTCTTCGAGCTCGCCACGGATGGCCCCGGTTTCACCGTGGACGAGGATCGCGCCCATCTGGGAGAGTCGCTGGTCCTGCCGCCGTGGCTCGAGCCCCATCGCTCCGCCATCGAATCCATGCTGCCGAAGCTGAGTGGCCCGTCTCGTGACTACGGCGGCATTCGGGCGCCGACCGCCTTCGCCAAAGGCTCCGACGGTCCGCCGTAGCTTTACGAAGGCGGATGCATCCCGCCTCGACGCCCTCGGTGCTCGCCGTAGTCATGAGACGAACCAGTGGGTCACGCGGCGCCCGCCGGGCGCTGACGGATCGCAGGAATCGTCATTGGCCCGGTGCTGAAGCGGGCTTCGAGCGATCCTCGTAGGGCCGCAGGTGCCATTCGAAGAACGTCCAGGTTCGATTCCAGGAGTCCCGCTGATCCGGTGAATCGTCGCGCTCGAGCGTCTGCGGATTCACGCGACGGTTGAACGTGTGTCCGCCGCTCGCGGGCCCGGGGACCGGATCCACGTAGACCCTCGTTTCGGCCAGGTCGGGCTTCCGCGATCGCAGCGCGTCGACGATCTGCTGGTCCTCGACGAAGTTCACATCCGTATCGTTCGTCGCGACGTGCACGAGCAGCGGAACCCGCAGCTTGTCCACGTGATAGAGCGGTGACCGTTCGATGTAGAGGTCCCGCTTCTCGAAGGGCAGCCCGCGGATGCGCGCCTGGGTGGAGAACCCGCGCTGATAGCCGGGGCCCTTGTACGACAGCCTGAAGACCAGATTCGTGACCGGAACCATGGCGGCCCCCGCCTTGAACGGATGGGTGTCCCTGAAGAGCGAGAGCAGGGTGATGTAGCCGCCGTGGCTCCAGCCCATCATGCCGATCCGGTCCTGGTCGACGTGCGTCAGCGTTTTCAGGTACTCCACGGCGCTGATCACGTCGTCCACTTCGTAGCCTCCGTAGTCAATCGCCAGGTGATGCGCCTCGCCGTACCCCGTGCTGCCTCGGTACTCAGGGCAGATGATCACGTAGCCCCGCTCGACGGCTTCCCTGAGGAACGGGAACATGTTGATCCCCCAGTTGCCGTGAACGCCGCCGTGGACCCAGATCATCGCCGCGTGCCCGCGGGGGCCGCGCCTGCCGAGCGGCTGAAACAGGTAGGCCGGGATGTCCATGTCGCCCACGCTGCTGCGGTAGGTCACCTTCTGAAAGTCCATGACGCCGCGGCTGGCTTCCGCGTACCTGGCGTCGGTGCGCGCCTTGTTGTCGATGTCGCGCTGGAAGTCATAACCGGGCGCATGGTCCTTCGGGTCGTTGCTGACGTAGAGCTGCCGCGCACGCTCGGGATCCATGGGGATCTCGGGTCGTTGCCGCCGGCCGGCCGGCGGCTGGGCCTGTTGTGCGGCGGCGGCAGCCCACAGCAGGGCGACGCAGGCCGCGGCTGGGACGAGGCGCTTCAACCAGAAGTGTGCAGCCATGTCAGAAACCTCCAGCAGAAGGGGGTAGAGCCGCGACGGTCCAGAGCGCCCGTCGCCGGCTTCCGGGCGCGACAAACATACCGGGTTGATTTCCTGCGTTGCAAGGGCCGAGACGAAGGGAGAGGTCAGGCGACGCCGACGCTTCACCGCCATTGAGTCTTCCCTGAAACCCGGAATCGTGAAATACTCAAGGACTTTTAGCCGGAGGCGCCGGTTTCCGGCCCATAGACTCATCGGGCGGGTGTGGTTCCGGTGCGCCCTACCGGGTTGTCGACAGGCGAGCCCTGCCGGACCGGCGTTCGCGCCGCGGCTACGAAAAGAGGCCGGCAACAAGGCGGGGCCACTTTCGGCCGCTCGAGAGTCTTCCCCGGGTATCGATGCGGTGGCCGTTCAACTGGACGAGGAGATCAAGATGCTGCTCGGTACGAGGTGGCGAGACGCTCTGGTACGGACCGTCCGCCGGATCATCGCGTCGGCGGTGGCGGTCGCCTTTGGCCTTGCCTTCGCGGCGCTGCCGGCTGGCGCGCAGCAGACGCGCGCGGAAGAGGTAGGCAAGAAGCAGGAGGAAAAGGCAGCGGTCGCCGCCCCCTATCAGCCCAACCGGTTCGAGGCGATCATGCTTGCCCTCGAGGAGAGCTTCGTCAGCCCGCCCGACGGGTTCTTCCCGGCTTTCGACAGCGTCTATTCGGGCGGCGGCTTCACGCTGGGCGCCGGGTACCGGAATTTCTTCGGGCGCAAGGCCGTGTGGGATGTCAGGGGGCTGTATTCGATCAAGAACTACAAGATGGGTGAGTTCGGAATCCGCACGCCCTGGGACAACCGGGGCCGCTGGACGATCGGCTTCCGCACCGGCTGGCGGGATGCGACGCAGGTCGGCTACTACGGCGTCGGCAACAATACCTCGCAGGACGACCGCGCAAACTCACGAATCCAGCAGGGGTACGGCGAGATCGCAGCCTCGTTCAGACCGAGTTCGTGGACGCGCCTCCACGCCACATCGGCCTACGAGGAGTTCAAGACCGAGGAGGGCCAGGGCCGCGCGCCGTCGATCGAGACCATCTACAACCAGTTCGATACGCCCGGGCTCTTCTCGAATCCGAAGTACGTTCACAGCGTGGTGACCGCCGCCATCGACTGGAGGACCTCGCCGGGTTACACGCGCAAGGGCGGCTACTACGGCGTGACGTTCGTGGACTACACGGACGTCGACGACACCTTCAGTTTTCAGCGGCTCGATGGGGAGCTCGTTCAGCACCTTCCCATCCTCCGCGAGACGTGGGTCATATCGCTGCGCGCCCGGGTGCAGTCGACGCTCGACGACAACGACGTGGTCCCGTACTTCCTGCTGCCGCAGCTTGGCAGCGGCCGGACGCTGCGGGCGTACCCCACGGGCCGCTTTCGGGATCGTCATGCCCTGCTGACCAACGCGGAGCTTCGCTGGATCCCCAGCCGCGTGGGGCTGGACATGGCGATTTTCTATGACGCGGGGAAGGTCGCCCCGCGCCTGGAGGATCTCGACTTCGACGGCATGAACCACAACTGGGGGATCGGCGCGCGTTTCCACGGGCCGACGGCCACTGTGCTCCGTCTCGAGGCGGCCTACGGGACCGACGGCTGGCACCTCGTGTTCGCGACCAGCGCCGCATTCTGAACGGGAGGCAGTGACGATGATGCGACGGTCTCACCTGTTCGGCGTCAAGGGCAGCAGTGGCTCCCATGCCGGCCCCGTGATCCTGGCGCTCGGCCTGTCGTTTGCGGCCGCGCTTGCCGCTCAACGGGCACCGAAGTTCTACCCGGACGACCCGCTGCAGCGGGAGCCGGATACCCAGGATGCGTCGAAGGTCCAGGAATGGGAGATTGGGCTTACACCGGATCTGGTGCTGAACCTGTTCACCAAGCCGGGCGATCTGGCTACAAACGTACGGGCGCAGAACATCAACACGATCGACGAAGTGCCGGATTCGAACTGGTTCACGAACCGGATCCTCGCCCGGACGGTCTCGGTCGACGAAATCACCCGAGGTCCGAACACGATCGAAGGCCCAGCCCCCGGCAAATGGACGCTGCTCCGCCCCAAGAGCGCCGGCGTGTCTCCAGGGTTCACCGTTCGCGACGAGAAGGGCGTGGTCTGGTTCGTCACGTTCGACCCGGACGGCTACCCCGTCGCGCCGACCGCCGTCATCATGGTTGCGACGAAGCTCTTCTGGGCACTCGGGTATTACCAGGTGGAAAGCTACCTGACCTCCATCCGGCCGGAGAACGTCGAGATCGCGGAGACCGCTACGATCCGTGCGCACGGAAAACGCCGGCCGTTCACGCGGGCGGATCTGGACGAGGTGTTCGACCGGGCCCACCGCAGTCCGGACGGGTCCTACCGGGCGGTGGCCGGGCGTGGCCTGCCCGGGCGTCCGGTCGGAGGCTTCAAGTACTACGGCACGCGTCCCGACGATCCGAACGACGTCGTCCCGCACGAGCACAGGCGGGAGCTTCGCGCGCTGCAGGTCTTCGGCGCCTGGACGAACCTCGTCGACATGAAGGCTGGCAACACCCTCGACACGGTAGTCGAGGACAATGGCCGGAGCGTCGTCCGCCACTACCTGCAGGACGTCGGCTCGACGTTCGGCACCGGCGCGCTGGCTCCGCGCGACGGTGACGAAGGCCATGAGTACCTTTACGAGGGAGGCCCGACTGCAAAGCGTCTGTTCACGCTGGGGCTCTACATCAGGCCGTGGCAGACGATGGACTACGAGGAGCATCCCGAGATCGGGAAATTCGAAGGCGACGAGTTCGACCCGGAGCAGTGGCGGCCTCGCGTGCCGATTGCCGCGCTCAGGCACGTGCGTCCCGACGACATGTTCTGGGCCGCGCGGCGCGTCATGGCCTTCACCGACGAACAGATCAGGGCGGCGGTGAGCACCGGCGGCTACACGGATCCCGCTGCCGAGAAGCTGCTCGCCGACGTGCTCATCAAGCGTCGCGACAAGATCGGCCGCGTGTACTACAGCAAGATCAACCCGCTGGTGAGCTTCGCGCTCGACGAGTCCGGCGTGCTCACATTCGAGAACGTTTCGGTGGGCGCAGGATTCGGGGACGCGCCGAAGCAGGGCTACCAGGCCGTGTGGTCCCGCTTCGACAACGCCACGCATGAGGCGACCCCCATCGGATCACCGACGACGTCAGCCGGCGAGCGGCTGCAGGCGCCATCCGACCTGCCGCGCAACGACGGCGTGTTCGTCAAGGTGTCGGTGCAGGCGGTCGAACCGCCTCACCCCGCATGGGCGCAGCCCGTCGACGTCTACTTCACGCGGACTGGGGGCGCGTGGAAGCTTGTCGGCCTGGAGCGCCTGGCGGATGGCGCGGCTGCGCCAGCGGCGCCGTCGAAGTGAGGGTTCAATGAACCTCCCTGCGTGAACATCCGGGTCGTCGGCCTCCCTGGAGTGCCCGAGGTTCAGGCGGGCGACGACCTCGTCAGTCTCACCGTCGGTGCGGTCGAGCGCGCGGCGTTGACGGTCGAACCCGGCGACGTGTTCGTCTACGCGCAGAAGATCGTCTCGAAGGCCGAAGATCGGCTGGTCCGACTCGACAGCGTCGTGCCGTCCGCGCTCGCGCACGAATGGGGACGGACCTCTGGCAGGGATCCCCGCGTCATCGAGCTCGTCATCCAGGACGCGCGGCGCGTCGTCCGCATGGACCGCGGCGTGCTGATCGTGGAAACCGCGCACGGGTTCATCTGTGCGAACGCCGGCATCGATACGTCCAACATCAGGCCCGGGTGGGCCGCGCGGCTGCCTGCCGACCCCGACGCCACGGCCCGCCGAATCTGCGCAGGGCTCCGCTCGGCCTGGCGCCTCTCAGTGGGTGTGATCGTCGCTGATACGTTCGGACGTCCCTGGCGCGAAGGACAGATGAACGTGGCGATCGGCGCGGCCGGACTACGCTCCGTTCTGGACTATCGGGGGAGGCTCGACAGCCATGGCCAGACGCTCCGCTCGACGGCCATCGCCGTCGCTGATGAACTGGCAGCCGCCGGTGAGCTCGTCATGGGCAAGGCCGGGGGAATTCCCATCGCGCTCATCCAGGGTGCCGGTGCCGGCGACTGTGGCGTCGACGAGGGGAGCGTGCGCACGAGCCTGCTGCGGCGCCCTGAAGAGGATCTCTTCCGGTGACGCGCAGCGTCCTCGCGAAGATCGTCAGCGCCAGGCTGGTCCCCGCGGCGCTCACCGCGGCCATCCTGCTTGCCGTGTTCCGGCGCATTCCGCTGGGGCGGCTGCTCGCCGCGGTCGAGCAGGCGGACCACGGGCTGTTCCTCGCTGCCATGATCCCGAATACGCTCTTCTACGTCTGCTGGGACACGCTCGTGCTGACGACAGCCGTCCGCTGGTTCCATGGGCCGGTGCGCTACGGCGAACTCCTCCCGGCACGGGCTGCGTCCTACGTCGTTGCGTTCTTCAACACGAACGCCGGGCGCGGCGTGCTCGCCGCGTTCCTCAGCCGGCGCCTCGGACTGCCATTTCTGCAGCTCGGAAGCACGGTGCTGTTCCTCGTACTGAGTGAATACCTTCATCTCGTTGCGTGGGCAACGATCGGCATCCTCCAGGTCACATCGGACGTGCCACCGGAACTCCTGTGGGTGCCCCCCGGAGTGGCTGTTCTGTGGCTCACGGTGTTCGCGTACTTCCGGCTGGGGGCGACACCGCGTGGTGCGCGCTGGCTCTCTGCGCCCCGCGAGTGGTCTCTGCTGCGCACCTTCCGGCTGGCGCCTGCGCACCGCTATGGCCAGGTCGTGCTTCTGCGCGCGCCGATGTTCTTCGTATCGCTCTGCCTGCACGCCGTTGCCGCCCGCGCCTTCGGCCTCGACATTCCCTTCACCCACCTGGTGGCGTTCCTTCCTGTGATCTTCATGATTGCTGCGCTGCCGATTACCGTGGCGCGACTGGGCACGACTCAGGCGGCGTGGCTGTTCTTCTTCGCGCCGTACGCCGAGGCGCCGCGGCTGCTTGCCTTCAGCCTCGCCGCGCACCTGACCTTCGTGGCAACCCGCAGCCTCGTCGGCCTGGCGTTCCTGCCGCGCGCCTACCGCGATCTCGTGCGGCCGGCCGACCGCGCTACCCGTATACCTGAACGCGCTCCGGCGTAATCCTGTAGATCACGCGCACCTCGCTGGGCTGTCGGTACGGGTAGCTGTCGACGCCCAGATACTTCCTGGCCATCCGATCGATGTGAGCGTCGGCGCCCTCCTCGGTAATCTCGGTGACGCGCCCACGCAGTTGCAGGTATCGATATGGGTTTGCCGGATCGCTGATCGCGAGCGCGACCCTCGGGTCGCGGCTCATGTTCCGGTCCTTCAATCGTCCCCTGGCCGTGTTGACGACGACCCGGCCGTCCTGCAGGTCGACCCACACGGGCGTGACCTGCGGGCTGCCGTCCGGCATCAGCGTCGCAAGGCTGGCGAAGGTCTGCTTCGTGAAAAGGTCGAGGTAGTTCTCGGGAATTCGGACCATACTGCCTCCTGATGCAGATTGGGATTATCGGCGGAACGGGGGCGGAGGGTCGAGGGGTAGCGGCGCGTCTGGCGGCAGCCGGGGTGGCCGTGCTGCTCGGATCGCGGCAGATCGAAAAGGCACAGGACGCCGCCGGACGATTGCGCGCCGTGGGCGGCGGCGGGCGGATCGAAGCTGGAACGAATGACGACGTTCTCGGGGCGAGCGATCTGATCTTTCTTGCGGTTCCGTTTCAGAACGCGGCACAGCTGATTGCCGGCCAGGCGGGCAAGTTCCGTCCCGGGACGGTCGTCGTCGATCTGACGGTCCCTCTGGGCTTCTCGGGGGGCAGACCATCCATCGTGGAACTGCCAGAAGGGTCCGCTTCGGAGCACCTCCGTGCGAGGCTCCCTGCCAGCGTGCGCCTCGCGGCTTCGTTGAAAACAGTCCCGGCGGCGGTCCTCGGCCGCCTCGACGAGGTGCTCGACTGCGACGAGTTCGTGTGCGCGGACTCGGCCGAAGCGCGCAGCGCGGCGGCCGACGTCCTCACCAGGATCGCCGGCCTGCGGCTGATAGACGCCGGCGGTCTCGACGCGGCGCGCGCGATCGAGCGCATGACGCTCCTGGCCGTCGGCCTCAACAAGCGCTACCGGGTTCGCGGCGCTCGCTTCCGGGTGGTAGGAGTTTGAAACGGAGGTTCCGATACGACCCCGCGCGGGCTCCTCCACGGGGCTCCTACATGGAGCTTTCCACGCTGAGGTTCACGGATGAGCCGGCGACGCGACCTGTCCTGGCACGCTGGATGAATCAGCGCATGGGGGACACTCGCTGCTGACGCGACGCCGGCACTAATGACAGGCCGACAACGCGCGGTTTCTATCGAACGCCGCTCCCTTCGTCCGTGCATGCAATCCGAGTGGGCGAGTGATCCGGTGGCGATTCCTACAGTGGCGCATGCCGGCGTATTGGGAACGTCCAGGTCGGGATTCGCGGTGCGCGACGGACGCCCGGCAAGGAGGACATCATGAACACCCGTGGTTCACTGCTGGCCGCTACGGCGGCCGGCGCTGGTCTGACCTACCTGCTCGACCCTGCCCGCGGCGCGCGCCGGCGGGCCCGCCTCCGGGACACGATGGCGCATGCGTCGACCGTGACCCGCCGCGCGATCAGCATGACCGCGCGCGACGCTGTGCACCGTACCTACGGCACGGCGGCTTCGCTGCGCGGCGCCCTGCGCCAGGACCGTGTGGACGACGTGGTGCTGGCGGAGCGTGTGCGGGCCAAGCTCGGCCGGTACGTCTCACATCCCCATGCCCTCGACGTTGCCTCCCACGAGGGGGTCGTTACGATCGTGGGCCCCATCCTGACCGTCGAAGCGCCCCGTCTGCTCCGGGCGGTGCGAGCGGTGCGGGGAGTTCACGACGTGGTCGACGCCCTCGAGCGGCACGACGAACCGGGAAGCGTTCCGTCGCTCCAGGGCGGCCGCAAGCCGCACGGTGAACGGCTCGACGCGATGCAGGACCACTGGTCGCCGACGACGCGGTGCATGGCGTGGACCGCCGGTGCGGCGTTCGTGACACTTGGGGCCGCCCGCCGCGACCTCCCGGGCCTCTTCTCCATGCTCGCAGGGCTGACGTTGATCGCCCGGGCCGCCACCAACCGGCCCCTCAAAGACCTGACGGGCGTCACGGGTTGCCTGGAGGCGAGTCGCAGAACGGCCCACCAGAGGCCAGAAGAAGTCGGCGTGGTGTAGTACGTCGGGCTAAACTGTGGGGAGGCGCCCGGCAGACTCGCGGGGCTCTCGCCTGAGATCGCGAGGGTCGGTCAAGGCCTCCAGGCAGCCTCCTCCCCCATGCGGAAACCAGCAGGGTCCGCCACGACGCGCACGGCAGCCGCCGTCCGTGTCCGCCTCGATCCGTCGGAGCAGCTGATCGAGCCTTGTCAGATCATCGACAGTCCGGAGACGCGCTTTCAGTACCGGATCGAGCGCCTTCTGGGCCAGGGCGGATTCGGGCAGGTCTTTCTCGCCACGCGTCTCGGGCGTTCCACGACCGTCCCCGAGGTCCTCTGCGTCAAGGTCAGCCCGCGCATCGACGGATGGCTGCGCGAAGCGTACTTCGGACAGCTGCTCGACGGCCACCCGCGCGCCATCCGCGTGTTCGACGCCTTCCCGCTCATCCGCGTCGGCCATCGCGAGACGCGCGTCCTGTATTGCCTGGCGCTCGAGTACGCCAGGCACGGCGACCTGAGTGCGTTTCTCCAGCGCACCGGGAAAGGCTGGTCCGAAAGAACGACACGCCGCGAGATCGCGGGCATCCTCCAGGTTCTCGGCAAACTGCACCGCGGCCAGCTGCTCCACCGGGACCTGACGCCGCTGAACGTCTTCGTCTGCGACGGCGAGCGCCTCAAGCTGGGGGACTTCGGCATCGTCCGCCAGCAGAGCGACCAGCGCGGGATTACCGCGGGCACGCTGAATGCGTTGACCGCTCCCAGCGACATCCTGGCCGGTGCGGTCCCCAAGTGGCAGGCCCGCGATGACGTGTACCAGGTCGGTCAGCTGCTGGGGATGCTGGTGAAAGGGGACGCACGCGCGCGGATCCGGACCTCAGAAATCCGTCGCCTTCCGTGCAGCGACCACCTGAAGGAGATCGTCCATCGCTGTATAGGCGAACGTCGCAAGCGGTACGAGAGCGCAGACGATCTCATCCAGGCGCTGACGAATCCCCCCGCTCCGTTGAAGTCAGGCGTGCTGCGAAGCCTGCGCGCGGTGCATATCGCCTTCACCGGCATCCTGAGCCGTCGTCGAAGCGAGGCAATCGCGGCCGCGAGGCGGGCCGGCGCGATCGTCCACGGCATGCCGTCGATCCGGACGACCGTCGTCGTGCGCGGCCGGCCGAACCCGCTGCAGGCTGCCGGGCGGGACGCGGGGCTCAAGCTGATGGAGATCAAACGGCTGCGCGAGAGAGGACACAGGATCACGCTGCTCAGCGAGACGCAGTTCTGGCGGCTCGCGCGGAAGCGCTGAGCGCTGGGGTCTCGCGCGCATGCTGAAGGTGGAACTCCATGCTCACACGGACGCCGATCCCGAGGATCGCATTCCGCACACGACTGCCGAGCTCATCGAGCGGGCAGCATCGCTCGGCTACAACGCCCTTGCAGTCACCCTGCACGATCGCTACTTCGATCCGGCAGAATGGGAGCCTTATGCGCGGGCCCGCGGGCTCGTGCTGCTTCCTGGCATCGAGCGGACGATCGGCCATCGGCACGTCCTGCTGATCAACTTCCCGCCCGACTGCGCGCACGTCCGCAGCTTTGCGGAGATCGCCGAGCTGAAAGCGGCCGCCGGAGGGCTCGTCATTGCGCCGCATCCCTTCTACCCCGTTCGAAGCGCGCTGCGTTCGTGGATGGACAGACATGCCACGATTATCGACGCCGTCGAATTCAACGCGATGTACACGCGGGCTCTCGATTTCAACCGGCGGGCAGCGGCCTGGGCGCGGAAACACGACAAACCGCTCGTCGGCAACACCGACCTGCACAGGCTTCGCCAGATGGGCACGACGTACTCGCTGATAGACGCGAGGCCCGACCCTGGCGCGATCTGCGCGGCGATCCGCGCCGGGAAGGTAGAGCTGCGGACCGAGCCGCTCAGTCCGCTGCGCGCGGGGCGGATCTACTGTGGCATGGTCGCCGGGGGGCTGGAGGGCAAAGTCAGGCGCATGCTGCGACGGTAGACGGGCGGGGACACTCGGCAGCGCGTCCAAGAACCCATCCGGGTCCCGGGGACCGCGGCTCCACTGATTACCGTCCTGCCCGCCCGTCGACCGATCCGTCAGCGCCAAACGCAGAGCTGCCCGGCCCGTCCCTTCGCAAGTTGTTCCATGCTTGGCCGTTACAACCTCGGACGGCGATGAACACCCCGGCAGGAACCTTGCCAGCACCAGTTGCGGAGGCAGATGTGGGACGCTTCATTCTCGCGCTGATCGTGGGCCTGCTCCTCGGAGGCGTGGTGGTATCGACCGAGCCATCCGACCAGGGCAAAAAGAAGCAGAAGGCGGAGCGTACGAATCCTGACCGGGGCAGCGATGCGCGTGTCGCCGTGCATGTGGTCTTCGCCACCGGCGACGTGGCGGTCCTGCGCCACCACTACGCGCCGAGGTACCGGAATCTCCCGCCCGGCCTGCAGAAGAAGGTGTCGCGCGGCGGCGCTCTCCCGCCCGGCTGGCAGAAGAAGTTCGAGCCCTTCCCCACCGTCGTGGAGCGCGAGCTTCGTCCGCTGCCTGACGGCTACCGCCGGGGCGTGATCGACGGCCACGCCGTAATCTTCGATTCACGCACGAAGGTCGTCGTCGACGTCGCCGTGCTCTTCTGACCGCTCGGCACGCGTTACAGCAAGGTATCGCTCGAGGTCAGCGACGCGCCGGCCTCCAGCATCTCTTCACGCGCCCGCGCGCTGTCTTCGGGGTCGATGCCGGCGATCCCGTCCGTGACGACGGTGACGTGGAAGCCGGCGCGGCGCGCGTCGAGGACCGAGGCGCGCACGCAGTAGTCGGTGGCCAGCCCGCCTACGAACAGCTCCGAGACACCGCGTTCGCGGAGATCGTCTGCGACCTTCCGGCCCGCGTCCGTCATTCCCTCGAAGGCGGAGTACCCCGCGTCCTGCCTGTCCTGTCCCTTCGAGATCGCGATCGTCCCGAGCGGCAGCTGGAGGTCGGGGTGCATCGCCGCTCCCGGGGTGCCGGCGACGCAGTGGACGGGCCAGGGCCCGCCAAACGGCTTGAAATGCGTGGTGTCGGGCGGGTGCCAGTCGCGGGACGCGTACACCGGGCGACCGGCGGCTTCGAACCGCGCCGCGAGGCGGTTCAGCACCGGAATCACGCGATCGCCGTCGGGCACCGGCAGCGCACCTCCCGGACAGAAGTCGTTCTGGACGTCAACGATGAGCAGCGCCCCGCCGGATCCGGACGATTTGCGGATGTGCGCAGCCGCCAGCTCGTCGTGCTCCCGCCGG
>DATIEW010000613.1:0-6891 GCA_035455585.1 Vicinamibacterales bacterium
GCAGAATCCACAAGCCGCGGCCGTAGGTCGCCACCGCCACTTCGGGCGCGTTCTTCGGCACCTCGATCCAGTTCACCGGCGCCGCGGGCAGCTTGTCCTTGAACTGCGTCCAGCTCTTCCCATCGTCGCGCGAGTAGAAGAAGCCGTGTCCCGTGCCCGCGAGAATCATTCCGCGGCGATGAGGGTTTTCGGCGATCGACAGCGTGTAGTCGAGCGGATGTCCCTTGGGCAGACCGGCGTCGATCCGCGTCCACGTCTTGCCGAAGTCCGAGGTCTTGAAGAGGTACGGGTCGCGGTTGTCCACGAGGTGGTAATCCACCGCCATGTAGGCCGTGGCCGTATCGAAGTGCGACGCGTCGATCCTCCGCACGATGCCCCAGGGCGGCATGTTGACGTTCTTCGTCAGGTCGATCCAGTTCTTCCCCGCATCGCGGGAGATCCAGACCTTGCCGTCGTTCGTGCCCACCCACACGACGCCCTGCTGGGTCCTCGACGGCGCAATCGCGGAGATGACCGCGCCGTAGAACTGACCCAGGTTGTCTCCGACGACGCCCCCCGAGAACAGGATGCGGCTCGGGTCCCCCGTCGACAGATCGGGGCTGATCACCTCCCAGCTCTGGCCGCGGTCGCGCGTGCGGAAGATCACCTGACAGCCGAAATAGACCGAGTTGTCGAACCAGTCGATCGCGAGCGGCGGCGACCACTGGCACCGGTACTTCAGGCCTACGGGATCATGGTCGAGCGTGTGCATCCAGGGGCTCACCGACCGGCGCAGCCCGCTCAGCTCATCGTAGGTGGCCACGTGCGCCGCATAGCAGGTTCCCCACACGAACCGGTGGTTGTTCGGCTCCGGGTACGTGTAGCCGGATTCGCAGGAAGGCATGCTCTCCTGCGCGGGTCCCTGCGGTGCGCCGCCGCGCCCGCCACGGCCTCCACCTCTGCCGCCTCTGCCCCCCCGGCCGCCGCCAGCCGCAGCGGTCGTCGCCGGTGGGGCGGGCGGGGCGTACGACGGCACGTTCTCCGGGACGATCGGCCGGTCGCTCGCAATCCGCATGCTGCCGTCGTCCTGCCGATCCGAGTAGACCCAGTACGGGCTGCGCTGATCGACGGTGACACGGTACATCTGGCCGATCGGAAGCGACACGCCGGTGTTGCCGTCGGGGTTCAGCGGCGAGCCGAAAATCCCCATGCCGCCGTCGCCGGTCACGATGTAGTGCCCCGTCATGCCGGGTGTGACGTCCCACCAGACGTCGTGGCAGTCGCCGCACCCGCCTCCGCCGCTGACGAACGTCTTGCCGCCGTCGCGCGAGCGCCACAGCGTGCTGTTGGCGACGAGCAGGTGGTCCGGATCGTCGGGCGACACGCGGACCCGGATGTAGTAGCCTGCGCGGCCGATCAGCCGGCGGTCCCAGCTCACATCGCGCCACGTCGCCCCTCCATCGTCCGAGCGCCACAGCGATCCCTGAGCCTCCGACTTCATTCCTTTCACGCCGTCCCTGCCCGTCTGGATCAGCGCGTACATCCGCTTGCCGTCCGATGGCGCGATCGCCACGTCCGTCTTGCCGTATGGAGGCCGAGGAAGTCCCGGGTGCGTAATCTTGCTGAACGTGCGCCCTCCGTCCTTCGACAGATGGATGGCGCTTCCCATTCCGCCGCTGTGGAGGACGTGCGTCTGCAGCTCGACCTCCCAGGTACCGGCCAGCACGACCTCTGGGTTCTGCTGCGACATCTGCAGGCCGGAGCAGCCCGTGTTCTCGTCCACGAACAGGACGTGCCGCCATGTCTTTCCGCCATCCTCGGTTCGAAACACGCCGCGCTCGCGCTGCGGGCCCGTCGCGCGGCCGAGCGCGCAGGCCAGGACGATGTTCTCGTTGGCAGGGTGGATGACGATGGTCCCGATGCGGCCCGTCTCTTCGAGTCCCATCCTCGTCCACGTCTCGCCGGCGTCCGTCGACTTGTAGATGCCGTCGCCCATCATGTCCATGTCACGCACGGCCCACGCCTCGCCGGTGCCGGCCCAGACGACGTTGGGGTTGCTCTGCGAGACGGCGAGCGCGCCGATGGCCTGCGACGACTCGTTGTCGAACGTCGGCTTCCAGGTGGCACCGCCGTCGGTCGATTTCCACACGCCGCCCGAGGCCGCGCCGGCGAAGTAGACGCCAGGCTTCCCGGCAACGGCCGCCGCGGCCGCGACCCGGCCGGCGCTGGTCGGCCCGACGTATTCGAAACGCGGAGGATCGAGGGGCCGGGCCACCTGGGGCCCGCCGCCCCGGCCCCCGCCGCCGCGCTGGGCGTGCGCGATGGCCGGTGACAGGCAGATCGCGACGAGAAGGACTGCGCCGGCGTGGACGGACACTCGACGAAGCAGCTCGGCGGGAATCATGTTTGACCTCATCGAAAGCGGTGCGGCCACGTGATATCACGGCTCCGGCCCGTCCGCAAGGCGCTCGGTCGCGGGGGTAGTGGGTTGGACGCGTCGTTCATGTAATCGGTAGGTCGCCCTTGAACACCGCGAACACGAGAGCGATGTCGAGCAACGCCACATAGGTAGAGAAGAGGGCGGCCCCATTAGGGCAGGTATGGGAGGCCGAACAGCCCGCCCAGCCACAGCGTCAGAAACACTGCGAGTCCGCGGCCTCTGACCTCTCCCCAGAGGAATCCGTACGCAAGGAGAAACCAGAATGCGAAGTGAGCGATTAGTGCTGCGATCGCTGCCGAGTCCATCTGCGAGGATGAGTGTACCCGTACTCATCATTTCGGCTGCTTGTCAGGCCGCGCAGCGTCAGCCCACGATCTCTTCGATGTTCAGGAAATGATGCGTGACCCGACTTGCCTCAGCAGATCCTCGAATTGACCCTTGCCGCCCATTGCCCATGGCCCATCGCCCATTGCCCATTGCCCATGGCCCATCGCCCATTCACTGCGCATTGCCCCGGCGCCTGCCCAGCCGCACGCGCAGCGTCGACTCCTGCCAATGTTCGGGAGAGGCGGAGAATGCCACCTCCAGCGTGCGTCGCGAGCCATCGCGGCCGACCTCGCGCGCCCCGTCGAGCGACTCGACTTCGAATGGCAGGTCGATGTTCAGCCGGTACGTCCGGCCGCTGCGACCCTGGAGGCTGACCGTATACGTGTCGCCGTCGAGCCGCGCGTCGATGATCCGGAGCCGTCTTGACTCGTCTCCAAGCTGCAGCGGTTCGTTGACCGTCGCGACTTCGATCCCCGGCCGGTGGCGGAGCTGGATCGTCTCGAGCTTGTCGATGTCGGCATCGAGCCGGAGCCGGGCACCGCGTCCGGGGTCCCCTTCGACCTGTACGAACCGGCGTGACGCCGTCGAGGAGATCGGCTCGGCTCCCGGAGGCAGAACGATCTCGAGCGACAAAGGAACGGTCCCGGATCTCGGCGCAACCGTAATGGTCGTCATGTCGAGCGTGCGCTCCAGCGAGAAGTCGAAGATCGCTCCACGCCAGCGGAGGTTCCTGACTCGGAGCTGCCGCCAGCCTGAAGGCAGCTGAGGCGCGAGGCGCATTCGGGCGCTGGCCGCACTGTTCGACTCGCGCGGTGCCCGTTCTGCTGTGCCGATGCCGAGCAGCCCGCGCAGCAGCGTGGACACGTAGCCGGTGGTCGCGAAGAGCTGATGCGGAACGGCCGCATCGATCGATCTCAGGCGATCGCCGGAGAACAGCTCGGCGATGTAGCCGCGGGCCTCGAGGAAGGTCAGATCGGCGGTGCCGTCGAGATACGCCCATGCTGCCGGCGCGCGGTGGCTGCGGTACAGGGCCAGCGCGGCGAACTCCGTCAGGAAAGGCCACACAGCTCCGTTGTTGTAGCTCAGCGGCTCGTACAACTCGCTCTCGCGAGAGAGCATCCGCGCGCCCCAGTCGGTGCCGACGCCCGCGCCGGCGAGCTGGTCCAGCATGCCGGCAACGGCGGGCCGGCTCTCGTCGAACACGCCGCGCCAGATGCCGAACGCCGGCCACACCGTCAGCTCGGCCTGACCGCTGCCGTCCTTCATCACCGCGAAGTTCACCCGCCGGTTCCCATCGTCCAGGAAGCGGCGGTTGAGCGATGCCCGCGCCTTGTCCGCCGCGGCACGTGCCGTTGACGCGAATGGCGGATCGGCGATGGAGGCCAGATCGGCCGCCCCAGCCGCCGCTTCGGTCCACACGGCACCCAGGAACACGTCGGTGAGGACGTCCCGGCTGCGGAGCTTTCCTGTTTCCACGGCGGCCAGGCCCGCTCTCGTGTTGTCCATCAGGCCATCGCCGTCCTCGTCGGTCGACATGCAGTAGTCGAACGCCTTTCGAATGGAGGGCCAGAAGTCGCGCGCCATCGCCTGGTCGCCGCTCGCCGTCACGAAGTCGCGAACCGCGACGATGTAGAGTGGGGTGGTGTCGGCGTGATAGTAGCCGTATGGATACTCTTCGAACCACCGGATGTAGTTCGCACCCTGGGACAGCTCGTGCATCATCTTGCCGTCGGCGCGCTGCCGCCTGCGCAGGAACTCGAGCGAGGCCTTGACGGTGGGGAAGTCGCCATACGCAGTCATGGCCCACGCGTTCACGAACGCATCGCCGCCGAAGAACCATCCGAAGCCCGGACGCTCGGTCACGCCCGACGGGCCCAGGCCGGCGATCAGCCCGCAGCCGAGGTGCGGGTTGCAGACGAACCCTTTGTCGAGCGCAACCTTGCCCCACTCCAACGCGAGATCGATCCGGCGGTCCGGCGTCTCGACGCTCGTCAGCCCCTCCCGGACCTGACGGTAATGAGCGACGGTTTCGCGATAGAGCGGCTCAGTGGACGCTTGGAGCCGGTCGTAGGCCGCGCGCGCCGCCTTGATGCCGTCCGGGCTGGCCGTGATGACGATTGGCACGATGCCCCTGTCCGCATCTTCCGGCGTGATGCGGATGGCGAACTGCGACGACGCGTCCGGCAGGTTGTGCGCCGGCTGCTCGGGCGGCGTCAGCGCGAGGGGCGATCCGACGAGAGCGCTGTGCTTCCGGCTCGCCTCGCCGGCGACGTACGCCTTGAGGTCGTCGTCCCAGTAGCTGTATTGACCGCCGAGCGCCGCCGGCCACATTGGCTTGAGGTCGATTCTGAACTTCACGACGACGGAGATCGCCTCGGACGCGTGCACGTCGAGCAGGACGAGACCGCCCGCCACGTCGATCGGCACGAACCAGGTCGCGTCGACGGTGAAGGAGGGATGCGCGTAGCGTACGGTGCTCGATTCGGGCCGGACGTCGACCGAGGCGGCGAGGCTGGCGCCCGGGATGGGATCGGCGTAAGCGGCAACCTGGAACGACAGGTTGAAATCGTGGAGGACCTTGAGCGGATAGACCCACGCCTCGAGGCTGCCGTCCTCGCGTCCGAGGAACGCGGCGCGGCGGCCGGAGGCTTCCATGTAGCGCGAGGGCCTGGCCGGGCCACTGAGCGCGATGGGATTCGCGCCGCGATCGAACCGGGGGATGAGGGCAGCTGGGGACGCCTGCTGTCCGAGCGCCGCGAGCGTCCCGGTCACGCCGGCGGCGAGGGCGGCGGCGATCGGCGGCCGCTTCAGGCAGGGGACATGCACGTCGGGATTGTAGTCCGGACCTTAACAGGAGATCAGGAGATCAGGAGAGGATTAACAGGAGATCAGGAGATCAGGAGATAGGAAGACGTAGGACCGAGGATGAACGGGGGCGCAAGCCTGAGCACGCGCGCCGCGGTGGCGCCACCGGGGTGGAGTGCTGTGTCAGCCCGTGGCCCTTCCCTTCGATGACTCCGTTCCTCCGTGTTAACCTCCGTTCTCTCCGTCCCCTCCGCGCTATCGTGGAGTCTCTCGGCGCACGATGATTGCCGGATCAGGGTAAGACCTCATGCAGCACGAGCCGACGCGGCAGGCGTTCAGCGCGGCGCTCGACGCGCTGGTCGAGCAGGTCAAGCAGGATCGCTCGGTCCTGGCGGCGATCCTCTGCGGCAGCCTGTCGCACGACACGGTCTGGGCGGGCTCCGACATCGATCTCGTGCTCGTGACGATCGACGATCGGAAGGTGCCGTCGGCCGGCCGGGCGCTCTACGCGGACGGCGTGAACGTGCACGCGATCCTCATCCCTCGCGCGGAGTTCCGCGCCACGGTCGAGGGCTCCATCCACAACTCCTTCATGCACTCGTTCCTGACGAAGGGCCGGCTCCTCTACACGCACGATCCGACCATCGAGGCTCTCTGCGCGCGCCTGGCGGAGATCGGCGGCCGCGACACGCGGGTACAGCTCCTGCGCGCCGGGACGCACGCGCTGTCGTCGATCTACAAGGCCCACAAGTTTTTCGTTACACGCGGGGACCTCGACTACACCGCGCTGTGGATCCTCTATGCCGCGACGCCGCTGGCGCAGGTAGAGGTAATCGGCCGCGGGCTGTTGGCGGACCGCGAGGTGATCCCGCAGGCGCTGAAGCTCGATTCTGTCTTCTTCACTACCATCTACGTGGATCTGCTCAACTCGAAGAAAACGCGGGAGGGCGTGCAGGCCGCGCTGGACGCGGTCGACGCCTACGTGGCCGCGCGCGCGACGCGGCTATTCGGCCTGGTGATCGAGCATCTGCGCGAAGCTGGCGAGGTGCGATCGGCCAGTGAAATCGACGATCACTTCAAGCGTCACTTCGGCGTGAGCGAGGCGAGTGGAGCGTGCGAGTACCTGGCCGACCGCGGACTCGTGGGGAAGGCCTCGACGCCGGTCCGCCTCACGAAGAAGAGCAGCGCCGAAGTGCAGGAGCTCGCGTTCTTCTACCTGGATAAGGTCCGTGCGCGCTAAGCCGGCTCCCGACCCGCGGGGTGCGGCGCGGACGACGATTGCGGTCAAGGGCGCGCGCGTCCACAACCTCAAGAACATCTCGGTCGAGATCCCGCGCGAC
>DATIEW010000614.1:0-7648 GCA_035455585.1 Vicinamibacterales bacterium
TTACGAACTGACGGCGCTGGCGGCATGCCTCGAAGGCTCGATCCTGGCGATCGATCGGCTGCCGGAGGCGCCGGCGGCGCGTTCAGTCGACGAACACGCTTCCCCCCCTCCCACTGCGCGCGGCGAGCGTGCCGTGCGCGCCGCCCGCGCCGCGCTCTCGCCGTACTGGCGTGGGATATAATTTCCGGATCGTGCGCGAGTACAGGCCCCAGGCAATCGAGCGCAAGTGGCAGGACCGGTGGCGCGCGGGACGCGCTTTCGAGGTGTCGGAGGACTCGGACAGGCCGAAGTTCTACTGCCTCGAGATGTTCGCGTATCCGTCCGGGCACGCGCACGTCGGTCACGTCCGCAACTACATGATCGGCGACGTCGTGGCGCGGATGAAGCGCATGCGCGGCTTCAACGTCCTGCACCCGTTCGGATGGGACGCCTTCGGACTGCCGGCCGAGAACGCCGCGATCCAGAACGGCACGCATCCGGAGACCTGGACGCTCGAGAACATCGCGCACATGAAAGGACAGCTCCAGCGCCTCGGTATCAGCTATGCCTGGGAACGCGAGATTGCCACCTGCCTGCCCGAGTACTACAGGTGGAACCAGTGGCTGTTCCTGAAGATGCTGGAGCGCGACCTGGCGTATCGCCGGCGCTCGAGCGTGAACTGGTGCCCGAGCTGCAATACCGTGCTGGCCAACGAACAGGTGGTCGACGGAGGCTGCTGGCGCTGCGGCACACCCGTCACCGTGCGCGAACTGGAGCAGTGGTTCTTCCGGATCACGCGCTATGCCGAGGAGCTGCTCGACGCGGGCATCCGGCTCACGGACTGGCCCGACAAGGTGCTCACGATGCAGCGGAACTGGATCGGGCGGTCGGATGGCGCCCGCGTGAGGTTCCCGCTCGAGGGCGTGGCCGACGAGGGCGGCATCGACGTCTTCACGACCCGCATCGACACGATCTACGGCGCCACTTTCATGCTGCTCGCGCCGGAGCATCCGCTCGTTCAGCGCTGGAGCGGCGAAACGGGAGCCGAGGCGCTCGCCGGAACCCTCGGGCGGTTCCAGGCGCAGGACCGTACGGCGCGTCTCACCGGGGAGGTCGAGAAGGAAGGCTTCGACACCGGGCGTAAGGTGATCAACCCGTTCACCGGGCGGGCCGTGCCTGTCTGGGTCGCCAATTTCGTGCTGGGCGAGTACGGCACCGGCGCGGTGATGGGCGTGCCCGCGCACGATCAGCGGGACTTCGAGTTCGCGCGCAAGTACGGCCTGCCGATCACCGTCGTCGTGCAGCCGGAGGGCCAGGGGCTGTCGGCCGACGCGATGAGGGAGGCCTGGGAAGGCGCCGGCATCCTCGTGGGATCGGGGGAGTTCAGCGGGCTGGCTTCGACGGAAGCGATCGAACGCATGACGGCGGCCGCCGAGGCGCGCGGGCTGGGCGCGCGGACGGTCGAATACCGTCTGAAAGACTGGGGCATCTCCAGGCAGCGGTATTGGGGCACGCCGATCCCCGTGGTCTACTGCGACGCGTGCGGCATGGTGCCGGTGCCGACGGACGAACTGCCGGTGCTGCTGCCGAAGACGGCGGCGTTCAGCGGCCGGGGCGATTCGCCGCTCGCGCAGATTCCCGCGTTCGTCGACACGACCTGCCCGGAGTGCGGCGGGCCTGCGCGGCGCGAGACGGACACCATGGACACGTTCGTGGACTCGTCCTGGTACTTCTTCCGTTTCTGCGATCCACACAACGACCACCTTCCGTTCGATCCCGAGAGAGTCGCCTACTGGGGACCGGTCGACTTCTACAGCGGCGGCGTCGAGCACGCGATCCTGCACCTGATCTACTCGCGCTTCATCTGCCGCGTCTTCCGTGAGCTCGGCATGACCGTGCTCGACGAGCCGTTCACGCGGCTGCTGACCCAGGGCATGGTGCTCAAGGCCGGCCAGGTCATGTCCAAGTCGAAGGGCAACGTCGTCGACCCCGACGACATGATTCAGCGGTACGGCGCCGACGCGCTGAGGCTCTACGTGATGTTCGTCGCGCCGCCCGAGAAGGAGATCGAGTGGACCGATGCCGGCCTCGAGGGAAGCTACCGCTTCCTGGCGCGAGTCTGGAGGCTGGTGGCGCAGCTCGCCGAGACCGTGCGAAGCGCGGATGTTGCGGATCCGGGAGGGGTCGATCTCAACGACGTCGAACGCTCCCTGCGGCGCAAGACGCACAACACGGTCAAGCGCGTCACCAATGATCTCGATCCGAGAGTGCACCTCAACACCGCGGTCTCGGCGCTGATGGAGCTGGTCAACGACTTGTACGGCTTCTGCGGCCGGAACGGCAGCCTGCGGGTCGGACGCGAGGCGGATTCCCAGGGGTCCGTTGCCGCTGTGGCGCAGCGCCCCGCGACGGTGGCCGTGCTGAAGGAGGCGATCGAGGCCCTCGTGCTGATGCTCTCGCCGTTCGCCCCGCACATGTGCGAGGAGCTATGGGAGGAGCTGGGTCACACCGGCGGGGTGGCCGCGGCCCCGTGGCCGCACTACCAGGAAGCCGTCGCCAGAGCCGAGCAGGAAGTCGTTCCCGTGCAGGTCAACGGCAAGATCCGGGCGCGCCTGACAGTGGATGCCGATGCGGACGACGATCGCCTGCGTGAGCTGGCCCTCGCAGATCCACAGGTCGCCAGGCACCTCGAGGGCAGGAAGGTGACGAAGATTGTCGTGGCCGGCGGACAGGCCGGCCGCCTCGTCAGCATCGTCGCCGTCTGATCCGATGCGCCGCCATCCCTTCCTGATCGTGCTGCTTGGGGTATCGTGCCTGCCGGTGTCGAGCTGCGGGTACGCGCTGGCCGGGCGGGGGTCGTTCCTGCCCGCCTACATACAGACCATCGGCGTCCCGTTGTTCGTCAACAACACGGTGGTCTTCGACATCGAGCGGCGCATCACCGAACGTGTCCGCTCGGAGCTCATCGGCCGCGGGCGCTACACGGTGCAGCCCGACCGCACCGGCGTCGACGCCGTTCTCACCGGCGAGATCGTGACGATCACGTTCGTGCCTACGGCCTTTACGGCGCAGCAGCAGGCCTCGCGCTATGCCCTCACGCTCGTGGCGAAGATCGAGTTCCGCGACCTCAAGGCCGACAAGGTCCTGTGGTCGAACCCGGCGATGCAGTTCACCGAACAGTACGACGTGACCACGGTGACGACCGGAACCGACGTCAACGTCTTCCTCGGGCAGGACGCCAACGCCGTCGAGCGGCTCGCCAGCGAGTTCGCGCGCGCCGTCGTGAGCGCCATCCTCGAGGCTTTCTGATGCCCTCGGCGAGCCCTGCAGCCGTCCGCGCCCAGATCGCGAAGGGCACGCCGGCAACCATCTATCTCATTGTCGGCGACGATGACGTGGAGATGTCGCGCCTGGCATCCGATTTCTCGTCACTCGTCGACGAAGGGCTGTTGGCGTTCAACGTCGAGCGGCTCTACGCATCGGATAGAAACGTCAGTCCGGCGTCGATCGTCGAAGCGGCTCGTCTGCTGCCGATGATGGCTGATCGACGCGTTGTCGTGGTGCTGCGCGCCGAGCGGCTGTTGAAGCCGAAGCGGCGTGGAGCTGCGGACGAAGATGCCGCCGCCGACGAAGGAGCGGCAGGCGGCGCGGACGTGCTCGAGGCCTACATCAGGGAACCGGAGCCCCGGACGGTTCTGGTATTCGTCGCGAGCGACATCGACCGCACCAGACGGCTCTCCAAGGCGCTGCTGAAAACAGCCACCATCGTCGAGTGCTGGGGACTCAAGGACGGCAGGGACGACCGGGTGGACCTGCGCCAGGCTGCCCGCCACGCGGAGCAGCTCGTGCGCCAGGCTGTGTCGGATGCCGGCCAGCAGATCGATCCCGCCGCCGCGCGCCTGATAGCCGAGCGCGCCGGAGCGGATATCGCCACGCTGCGCGGCGACGTCGAGCGGCTGCTCCTCTATGCCGCCGGGCGGCCGCGGATCACGCTCGCCGACGTCGGCGAGATCGTCAGCGCCGAGACCTCGCAGGACGATTGGGCGGTGACGAGCGCGATCCAGCGCAGGGACGCGCCCGAGGCACTGCGGCAGCTGGGGCTCGCGCTCGAGGCGGGCGGGGTTCCGTACATGATCCTGGGACAGCTTGCATGGTACGTCCGGGAGCGGATGGCGGGATCTGAGCCCCGGTCGGTGCCGCAGGCCGTCGAGGCGCTCTTCAGAACCGATCTGGACCTGAAGAGTTCCGGTGGCGATCCGCGTGTGCTCCTCGAGCGGCTGGTCGTCGAGCTGTGCGGACCGTCGCGTGCGAAGCCCTCAGCCCGTCAACGGATGTGATCCCCTCACGCGGGGGATTCGCTGGCACCGCCGGCGACTTCCAAGCGCGACAGCGGCTCGGACCCCCTCCGGAGCGTCTCGGCGATCGAGCGGCTGAGCGCATGAGGCGCGAACGGCTTCTGCACGAGGGGAACGTCGGAATGCTGCAGGTGCGATGGCAGCACGTCCCGCGAAAACCCCGACATGTACATGACGGCAACCGACGGCCGCAGCTCAACGAGCCTCGCCGCGAGCTCCGGTCCGGACATGCTGGGCATCCGGACATCCGTGAGCAGCACGTCGATCGCCTGGCTTGAATCCGCTGCGATCTCGAGCGCCTCGGCGGGTGACGTGGTGCTCAGCACGCGGTAGCTCCGACCGATCAGGATCCTCGAGACGAGCCTGCAGGCCGCATCCTCGTCGTCAACGACGAGCACGGTGACCGGGTCGGGCGGGGATGGTTGAGGCGTGGGCATCGAGGGACTACGACCGCGGACCTGCAGGACAGGGGCCAGGGGAGGAGGGCGCAACCCGTTGGGATCGGCGTGTGCCAGGCCGGCCCGGCGTGCCCGAATTGAACAGCGAAGGCGGTTTTTGAAATCAGGCCGCGCTGGCGCCTCGCCTCGCGATCCGCGCGGCAAGTCGCGACTTGTACCGGCCGGCGGTGTTGCGGTGGATGAGCCCCTTGCCGGCCATCCTGTCGACCAGGGAAATGGTCTCGCGGAGGACGTCCTTCACACGTTCGGCGTCGCCGGCGTCGATAGCCGCGCGGATGTCGCGCAACGCGCCGCGCAGGCGGGTTCGGAACTGACGGTTGTGCTCACGGTGTTTGAGGTTCTGCCGATGCGCTTTCAGCGCCGAATCATGACTCGCCACGGTTCATTCGTTCCTTGAAGTGTTGCGCCCGGGTGTTGTTCGCCCGGCTCAGTGTACCGGGCCCCGGCGCCGTTCGGCTGAGGGCTCCAAACCCCTGATTCTAGCACAAGTCGCAATCCGTCCGACGGCTCGCAACTCGCCACTCATAACACTTCAGCGTCACCGATCCCCCCTCTCCTTCAGACGACGGATCGTGCGCCGCTCACGCTTGTCGGGCGCGCCGGATCCGGCCGGCCGCATGAAGGGACGTGCGAGCCTGGCCATCCTCCGCGCCTCTGCCTCTTCGGGCGTCGGCGGCGGTGTGATGTCGACGTACAGCTCGCGTGCGCGGGCCCGCGGGACATGATGGTCTTCCAGCTCGCGGACGACCACGTGCTGGCGGCGGCCGAGCGGTCTCCTGATGACGATCTCGCTGCCTGGGTGAATCTCGCGGTGGGGCTTGGCCGGCTGACCCTGAACCTCGACCCGGCCGCTCTTGCATGCCTTCTGCGCTTCGGACCGCGTCTTGAACAGGCACGCGATGTCGAGCCACACGTCGAGGCGGAGATGGTCAGCCATGCGTTTCGCCGTCACGATTGGTGAGTGCCCCACGGAGAACATCCTGCGTGCTACGGGACGCTACGATTCCCGGCATATACCACATCCGCAGCTCGAGCGCGAGCGGCCAGATGAGGTTCGCCCGCCCCGGCGCACCGATCACACCGCGGCGATGTGCTGTAAGATGGTGAGCAGAATCCAGGAGACTCCCAGTGCACTTCGATCCGGTCGCATCCCCGCAGCAGTCATCCTCGATCTCGAGCCGGCACATCGCTCCTCCGGAAGACGATTTCGTCGATTCCGAGATCGAACAGGAATCCGAGGAGCCCGCGCCGCGCAGTCGTGAGGGCCTGCCGCCCGCGTTCCGGATGCGCCACGAACGCCACTACGTCGAGCAGGTGATGGGAGAGGCTCCGCTCAGGACCGTTCGCGAGCTGGCGGTGGAGGAGATCGAGCCTTCGACCGACGGCGGAATCGACGTGCAGGATCTGGAGCGCTCCATCCGCGAGCTGGGCGTTCTGGAGCCGCTGCTCGTCACCCAGCAGGGACGGCAATATCGGGTGATCGCCGGAATGAATCGGCTGAGAGCCGCGCGCAACGCGGGACTCCGCACGGTTCCCTGTCTGGTCCACGACGTGGACGATGACATGCTGAAGAACATGCGGCAGGCCGCGACGACGCGGGCGGCGGCGCCCGCAACGCCCGAGGCAAAGCCGCCGGAGCCGCCATCGGATGGCCTGCTTCATCCGGCGTTCTCAGGAATCACGCAGGGCCTCGGATTCGTGTCCGCCCTCCTGCCGGCGATCGACGCGGCCGGCGACGATCGCTTCCGCTGGGCGGTGCTGACCGACCTGGCTGCCGTCGAGCTGACCCGCGCCCGCACCGTTGCCGCGTGCGCGGAGGCGCTCATGAACGGCAGGGCCCTGGAACGTTTGAACGAATCTGCCAGTGAAATCGCGCATCGCGTGCGCGCGGCTGTTGCCCCGGAGGCGCGCCTCCGGGGCGTGCGGCTCGATCTGTCGCTCGCCGAACCCGACTATCGCGTCGCGCTCGACGGGAAGCTCGTCACGACGGCGCTGACCGGTGTCGCGCACAGCCTCCTTGCACTGGTCTCAGGCCCGGGCGTCCTGCGGATCGCGTTCCGCGGGACCACGCAGAGACCCGCGCTCATCGTCGACGCGACACAGGAAGAGGCGGCACTGTCGGACGAAGATGTGCGGCGATTCTTCGATGGGGAATGGTCCGGTCATCCGGCTGGGGCGTCGGGGGCGCTGATGCTCGCCGGCGCGCTGCGGGTGGCGAGGCTGCATGGCGGCCGGGCCGATGTCAGGGTGCTTGACCCCAAGGGCTGTACGCTGACGTTCGTCGTTCCACGACCCCTGACGGACCGGTAGAGGCCCCTGATGCAAATGTCGGATAGGGCAAACACGGGCGCACGTGCCTGTTTCCCATTGCCCATTGCCCATTGCCCATTGTCTTCAGGGCGTCCTGCCAACCACGAGTGCTGCGCCAGCCACCTGCTCAGTCGTGTATCTCGGTACGGCACGGCCGTTGACGTACTCGATCGTGCGGTAGATTCGCGCCTTCGGGGCCGGGGCCGCCTCGACGGATCGCTGCACGTTTGCGACATACGTCCGCGTCTCCCGGTAGGGAGGCACTGCGCCGTATCGTTCTACCGCTGACGGGCCTGCGTTGTAGGCCGCGAGCGCCAGCTCGACATTCTGAGAGTACCGAACCAGCAGCTCCTTGAGATACGCCACTCCGGCCCGGATGTTCTCGAACGGATCGTAAGGATCGCGGACGCCAAATTCCCGCGCGGTTCCGGGCATCAGCTGCATCAGCCCCATCGCGCCCTTCACGGACATCGCACGCGGGTTGTACGCCGATTCCGCCTGGATGACGGCGCGCACCAGGTTCGCGTCCACGCCATGGGCCGCCGC
>DATIEW010000615.1:0-5374 GCA_035455585.1 Vicinamibacterales bacterium
TAGCGCTTGTTCGCCACCTCGCCGGCGTGCGCCAGCAGCGCGTCGAGCGACCCGTAGGCCGCGACCAGATCCCGCGCGCCCTTCTCGCCGATGCCCGGAACGCCCCTGATGTTGTCGATGGTGTCGCCCATGAGCGCGAGCACGTCGACCACCTGCGATGGGGTGACGCCGAATTTCTCCTTCACGGCCACGGCATCGAACCAGGCTCCCTCGTCGCGGGGGTTGTACACCTTGATGCCGTCGTGCACGAGCTGGAAGAAATCCTTGTCGCCCGTCACGATCGCGACCTCGAACCCGACCGCCGCCGCCTTCTGCGCGAGCGTTCCGATCACGTCGTCGGCCTCGTAGCGCTCGCTCGTCAGGATCGGCACGCCGAGCGCCTCGCAGGCCTCGTGAACCCAGGGAATCTGTTCAGCAAGGTCGGGCGGCATCGGCGCGCGGTTCGCCTTGTAGTCGGTGGCCACCTCGGAGCGGAACGTCGGTCCCGGCAGATCGAAGGACGCCGCGATGTACTGCGGGTGGTGATCCTCGATCAGCTTGCGCAGCATGGTGACGAAGATGTAGACGGCGTGCGTGGTGCGGCCGCCCGGTCCGCTCAAGCCGGAGCCGCGCATCGCGTGATAGGCGCGGTACATCTGCGAGCTGCCGTCGATCAGAAAGAGTCGTGCGGGCGTCGGCATCGGAAGCCAGGAGAACAGCAGGTAGGTTCCGCCAGTATATCATTCGAGGAATGGGGGTTTTCTCCGGCGCCGGAAGCCGGCGCGCCGGCGCGGCGCTGCTGGTGATCGCCGTTGCGGCGATGCTCTCTCCGGCCTGCGGCGGCGGCAGGTTCTTCGGAAAGGTGTACGAGTACGAAGAGGACCTTTACCTCGCCCTCGACGGCTCGGCCGACCTCATCGTCAACACGTCGATCCCGGCGCTCGTCGCGCTGCGCGGCCTCGATCTGAACGTGGATCCAGCAGCGAGGGTCGACCGCGGCGCCATCCGGGCGGCCTACGAGGGCCCGGGCGTCACGGTGACCCGCGTCAGCCGTCCATGGCGCCGCCAGGGCCGGCGCTTCGTTCAGCTCCGCATCGACGTGGAAGACGTCCGCCGGCTGTCCGAGCGCGCGCCGTTCTCATGGTCGACCTACGAGCTGTTCCGGCAGGACCAGGCGTATGTTTTCAGGCAGACCGTCGGCGCTTCCGCGCACAGGCCGGGAACTTTGCGCAACGTGGGCTGGACCGGCGGCGAGCTCGTCGCCTTCCGGCTGCACCTGCCCAGTCGGATCATCCACCACAACGCGAGAGACGCCGAGCTCGACGAACCGCTCACCGTGGAGCGCGGCAACATCCTTCGCTGGGAGCAGCAGCTCGCCGATCGCCTCGACGGCCGGCCGGTCGCCATCGAAGTACGCATGGAGAGCCAGTCGACCCTCCATCGGACGCTGGGACTGTTCCTCGGCGCGTTCGCAGCCGCGCTGCTGCTGCTCGGTCTGATAATCTGGCTCACCCTGCGCAAGGGCGCCAGGCAGACCGCTGCCGAATCGCCTCCCCGCTGAGGCTCAACTCCCAATTCCCAACGTCCAGCTCCCAATTCCAACGCCCGACGATCACAGCTCAGACGGCTCCGAGTGCTTTGGGAGTTGGACGTTGGGAGTTGGGCATTGCCTCCTCCACCCGCACTTCCGCATCGGTGCGCAGCTCGCTCGTCACCGACAGCTCGCCCCAGCCAGTTGCGAGCGACCGGGCCAGCATCCGCTCGACATGGCTGGCGACGACGCCCGTCAGCGTGACGCGTCCGCGCTCGACGATGATGTGAATGGGCGGGTTGGCCATGGCCGCGTAGCGCCAGAACGATGGACTCCCGTAGATCGCGCGCGCAATCCGGTACCGAAGCTGATCGTCGAGCGGCGAGACGGGCAGCACCTCAATCCGATTGTCCACTTCGCGGACTCCGTCGATGCGAGCGACGCGCGCGCCGATCTCGTCCTTCTTGAACGGCATCGTCACCTTGCCGGCGAGCGCCACCACGCCATTCTCCACACGTGCGTTCACGTCGTCGAAGATCGTGAACCGCGAGTAGGCCGACACCTCGCGGGCGATCTCCTCGGCAAGCCGCACATCCCACCGGTCCTGCGCGTACGCCGGAGCGGCTGCCGAAAGAAGCACGACCACGAACCACGCCAACCGATACCGGGCCTTCATGGAAACCTGTCCTTCCGCCTTCAACCTCAGGCGGCCCTGGCAGGCGGACCTTTAGGCGTCACACATCCTCGGTTAAGCAAAGCAGGCGCCACTCGACACGCGAGAGAAACCGCCCAGATCCGGCGAACTGGCTGGAGGCGGCGCGCTCGCTGGAGGACAGTCACTGCCGTTCCGTTTACCCTTCGACTCCCCCAACTTCCAATCCCCAGCTCCCCAATCTTCCCGGAGGAAACGAGTGAGAGTCCCTTTGGGAGTTGGGAGTTGGGAGTTGGGAGTTGGGAGTTGGACGTTGGGCGTTGACACGACCCGTTCCCGCTACAGCAGGGTGATCGTGCCGATTCCGGCCCCGATCAGCAGAAGCTGCCGGACGGGTCCCAGGTCGATGCCGCGATGCAGATCAGGAATGAGATCCGCCATCGCGATATAGAGGAAGTTGCCCGCCGCAAACGACAGCACGTAGGGCAGCACGCCCGGGATGCTCTGCGACGCGACGAGCATGAGGACGGCGCCGAGGATCCCGCCGGCGCCGGAAAGCAGGTTCAGCGTGAACGCACGCATCCGGGAATAGCCCGCACGCAGCAGGATGGCGACGTCGCCGACCTCCTGCGGGATCTCGTGCGCGGCGACGGCGATCGCGGTCGTGACGCCAAGCGGGAGCGACGTGACCACCGCGGCCGCTATCACCGCACCGTCGACGAAGGTATGGAACGCGTCGCCGACGATCACGAGCGACGCCGCGGACACGGTGTGCACCTCGCATTCGTTGGCGTCGTGACAGTGGCGCCAGATCACCAGCTTTTCGAGGAGGAAGAACGTCAGTACGCCGGTGAGCAGCGTGCCGAA
Organism: Vicinamibacterales bacterium; assembly: GCA_035455585.1. Classification (GTDB taxonomy): domain Bacteria; phylum Acidobacteriota; class Vicinamibacteria; order Vicinamibacterales; family 2-12-FULL-66-21; genus DATIEW01. The sequence goes on from DATIEW010000615.1 coordinate 3,030, forward strand.
GGCAAGGGTCGGCTCCATCTGCTCGAGCGCTTCGGGCAGCAGCGCGAGGAGAGCCGCGCCCAGCAGCGTGCCGACGGCGTAGGTGATGAGCCAGGGCACGAGTCGCACGCGAAGAGAGTCGCCGATCGCGAGGAACAGCGACGCCACCAGCAGGCCGCCCAGACTTCCCGCCACGCTCAGTCCGACGGCGGAGGCATAGAGCTGCACAGAGCGTGATAATACTTCAGTCGACTGGCGACCGCCGACTGACGACTTCTAACGAATCGCCATGTATCCGCGCCTTGCGCGGACGCGGTAGTTCGGGTTGCGCACCTCGACCCGGATCGCGTGCCAGCGGCCGTCCTGCGCCGGCGCGGGATAGCCGAGGTAATACTGTTTGCTCAGCTCGTCGGCGATGCCCGCCGTCGCGGGATCCAGGTCGCGCGGCGAACGGATGATCTCGGTGCGGCCGCCGCTGTCGTCCGTCATGATCCGGAGCGCTCCGGAGTTGACGCGATCTCCCACGGTCACGACGCGGCCACCGGGCGCCGGAACCGGGGGAATGCGAGGCGGCGAAGAGGGCGGCGTCCTTCGTCCGGGAAAGGGGAACGGGAACGGGAAGCCCGGGCCACGCGGCGGGAACGTCGTCCCGCCAGGCGGTCTGCCGCTGCCCGTCGTCACCTCCGTCGCCCGTCCGTCGATGCCGATGGCGTAGACGAGCACTTCCGTCTCGCGAATCAACTGCTTGAGCTCGCCGATCTCGGTGTGGCTGCCCGTGTCGTTGCCGTCCGAAATCACCACGAGCGCCTTCTTGCGGTGACGTCCTGACTGCGCCAGGGGGACGGCTTCGGCAACCGCGTCGTACATCGCCGTGTTGCCGCGAGGCACGATCCGCCGGAGCAGCTGGCTCAGCCGCTGGCGGTCCTCCGTCCACGTCTCGACGAGCCGAGGGTGCGTGTCGAAGCTGTACAGAAACACCTCGTCTTCGCGGTCGAGCAGGTCCAGGAGGAAACGGTCGAGCGCGGCGCGCGCGGCCTCCATTTTCTCGCCCGCCATGCTCCCGCTCGTATCGAGCGCTATGCCGAGGCTGACGGGCACCCGCTCGCGGTCGAAGTGCGTCACGGTCTGTTCGACGCCGTCCTCGAACACGCGGAAATCCTCGCGGCGAAGCCCCGGCACGACGTGGCCGTAGCGGTCGGTGACGACGGCCGTGACGTTGACGAGCGCCACACCAGTGCGGAAGCGGAACCCCTGCGCGTCGGTCTGCTGCTGACCGGAAGGCGTCGCGAGCCCGGCCGCCAGGAACGTGGCGAGCAGTATCAGCCGTGCTGAACGCATGTGCACCTCAGTCGCTGCGCGCGAGCGGTCCAGCAGCCCGCCGATCCACATGAGCGATCACCCTGCCGTCCGGCGCCCGGAATCCGATCCGGTACCGCGAAACGCTTCCGCGGACCGCAACGCTCACAGCGAAGGGCGACCGGTCTCCGCCGCGAAGCACCGGCGTCTCGAGCGGCGCGCGACCGCTGGCGAGAAGCGTGCCGTCCGGCGAGAAGAGATACACGGTCGCGCTCAGGTCCGCGAGCGACGCTCTGCCGAGCGGATTCCGCACGACGCCCGAGACAGTCAGTTCATCCGACAGGCGCGTGTGGTGGAGCGACAGCAAGTCGAGTGGCGCGGCAGTTGCTCCCGCGGCCAGGCCGGATTCTTCAGGTGCCTGCGCTCCGTCAGCGGCCGCTGGTGCCCATGTCGCGGCAGCAGCAGCCACGAAGAATGCGCACGCGAGAAGGGCAGCTATGCCGGCGCGGCGCGGCCATGGTGACGAGGACTCCGCCACCATGAACAGACTCGACGGCACGGCAACCGGCGACTCCACGTGGATCGAGGGCACGGGAACTCCGACATCAGTGGGGAGGACTGAATCTTCGACGGCGGCTTCAGAGTCCTCACGCGCCGCGAGGCCGGCCATCTCTCTCAGCGCCGCGACGCGTGCCTCCGATCTCCGCCGTTCGGCTCGAACGACCCTGGCCAGGACGACCCCTATCGCCAGAGACACCGCAACCGAGATCATCGTCACGGCGATCAGCAGGTTGTTCATGAATTCACCTCGACACGCCCCTGCTCGTTCAGCGCAGTCTGAACTCCACGGCGACTTCAACCATCACGTCGACTGGCGCGCCGTGCCGTGTGGCGGGCGAGAAACGCCACTGCCGAACCGCTTCGATGGCGCGCTGATCGAGGCCCCCGCCCAGCCCCCGAAGCAGACGAATGGCGCCGACCCGGCCATCCGCGCGGACGACAATCTCGAGCACGACTTCTCCTTCAAGACCCCGCCGCCGGCCGTCCTCGGTGTAGTCCGGCTTGACCTC
>DATIEW010000616.1:0-3039 GCA_035455585.1 Vicinamibacterales bacterium
GTGCTGACGGCCGCCAGCCGGCGGTTGAACGCGAGCAGCAGAAGAAGCGCGACGCCCCACTGGGCGACGCAGGTCCCCACGCTGTAGGTGTGGAGCGGGTTCCACCAGCTCTCCGGGTCGTAGACCGTGGCGGCCTGGTACATCCACCAGCCGAACATCAGGACGAACTGCGCCGGAATGAGGTACTTGAGCGTCAGCTCGAAGGCGGCCCCGACGCGGACGCCGCCCGGTGTGATGTTGACGTGCTCCTGCAGGAACCGGCGCGAGCCGTAGGCGCTGACCAGCAGCGAGATGAAGAGCCCGCTGATCATCAGGCCGACCCCCCAGACCCAGTCCTGGTTCTGGAACACCGTGATGCTCAGCGCGGAGGGCATCCCGACCACGATGACGGCGCCCGTCACGAGCCACACGGCCCTCGCGCGCTGCATCCCCGCGTCCATGAGCACGCGCGTCGCCAGCTCGATCATCGCGATGAGCGACGACAACGCCGCGCACGCGAGCGCCAGGAAGAAGAGCGGCATCATCAGCGCCCCGCCCGGCATCCTCGCAAACAGCTGCGGCACCCAGATGAACATCAGGCCCTCGTTGCCGGCCGCGAGCGCCGCATGCGCGTCCTCGAGCGAGAGGATCGCGAACACGGCCGGCAGCACGGCCATCCCCGCCAGCAGCGACGCCGAGTTGTCCCCGAACCCGATCGTCGCCGAGTTCAGCGCGGCATCGTGCTCCCGGCCCATGTAGATGCCGTAGGTGATGATGAGGCCCCACCCGGCGCCGGTCGACCAGGCAGACTGGGTGAGCGCCTGGAGCCAGGTCCGGTACTCGCCGAGCGCGGAGAGATCGGCGTTGAAGAGGAACTCGAGACCCCGCTCCGCACCCGGCAGCGTGACCGACCGGAGCGCCGCGACGATGAGGAGCAGGAAGAGGGCGGGCACGAGCACCCGGTTCGCCTGCTCGATTCCCCGGACGACGCCCCGATGGATGATGAAGGCGCCGATGAGCGCCGACAGCACGTGATACGCGACCGCCTGCCAGCTCGACGCAGTCAGAGCCCAGTACTCGCCCGCCGGCACTCCTGCCAGCTGCCCGGTCGAGGCCGCCAGAAAGTAGCGCAGCGTCCAGCCGGTCACCACCGAGTAATAGAAGAGGATCATGATGGTGACGACCGAGACGAAGCCGCCCATCCAGGCGAGTCTCCCGCCCGTCAGCGTCGCGAACGCTCCCACGACGCCTCGCCGCGTGCCGCGCCCGATGCAGAACTCGGCAACCAGGAGGGGGATCGACCAGACGAAGAGAAAGATGAACCAGGGGATGAGGAACGCCGCGCCGCCGTTCTCGGCGGCGATCCTCGGGAACCGCCACATGTTCCCGGTGCCCACGGCCATGCCCAGGCCGGCGAGAATGAGCCCCCACCGCGACGAGAAGGATTCGAGCTTTGCCATCGTGATCCGGGTCCGATATCGAGGCTGAGAGCCGCCAACAGGCGCGAGCCCGGGAGACGATAGCACAGGTTCACGGCACGGGCGCGGAGCGAGCCGCGATAGGCAGGTGTCAACTCCCAACTTCCAATTCCCAACTCCCCAGTTTCATCGGATCTTGGGAGTTGGGAGGTGGAAATCGGGCGTTGACACGCTTACTGTCTGTAGAGAAGCGCCTGAAGTATCGTTGCGAGGACCATGTACCAACGCGACTACGTGCTCCGCCTGATCGAGCAGTTCGGCCGCGTGCTGGTCGCACTGCGGAACCGGATCCTGCGGCGTGAAGCAGACGCGGCGGACGTGCGCGCCGAGGTCCACGAGATGGCCCGGCAGGCCGGGCTCGACCTGGACATCGCACGCAGCCTCGATCCCGGCATGCTGCTGATCTGGCTCGCCCCGACGGGCGACGTCGATCCGCCGAAGTTCTGGCTCCTGGCCGAGCTTCTGTACCTCGACGCGCTGCAGGCCCGTCAGGGGACGGCTGGCAGCGGCGGGCACACGGACCTGGAGCGTGCACTCGCGCTCTTCTCCCGCCTCCCACCGGACTGGAGGCCATTCGACGAGTTCGCGTCGGCCGGGGAGCGTGCCGGCGAAGTCCGGCGCCTGCTGGACGAGGGCTAACGGAGGGGACGAAGGGAACGGAGGTTTTACACGAAGGAACGGAGCGAACGGAGAACGAACGAAGGGTCGGACGGGTCGCGTGCACAGGGAAGGCCCGCGTTCAGCACAGAACACGGTGGCGCCGCGCCACCGTGTGAGCATGGTCGCGGCGCTCGTCCTTCGTCCTTCGTCCCCTCCGTTCTCTCCAGGCCCGTAAGGTATTCCCACTCTGCGGGACTAATCAGTCAAGGAGGCAAGGTCCCGCAATGCTCGTCTCACGGCTTCTGTCGTGTCGGTCCCGGACCTCGTGGGGGGTGGCGCTGCGCGCGTTGGTTGCGGCCCTGCTGGCTCTCGGGGCGTACGTGCAGCATTCGATCGAAGGCGCGCCGCCAGCGCCGCTTCCGCTCGTACCGTGCCATCTCGAGTCGCTCGCCGAGCAGGTGCTCTGCGGCGTGCACGACGTCTACGAGGACCGCGACGCCGCTTCGGGACGACGGATTCCGATTCACGTGGCGGTCCTGCCGCCGCTGCGGCGATCGGCGGCGCCCGATCCGCTTGTGATCATGGCCGGAGGACCGGGCCAGGGCGCGCGCTCGTATGCCGGCCTGGCGGCGCGGTACTTCAGGCAGGTCCGGCGCAGCCGCGCCATCGTGCTCGTCGATCTTCGCGGCACGGGCGCGTCGAATCCTCTCGAGTGCCCCGGCGCGCAGGACGAGATCGTTGCCCTCGGGCGCGGCGCCGACCTCTTCCTGGGGAGTCCGCGCGACTGCGCGTCCGGGCTCGACGCGGACGTCCGGCATTACACGCACGCCGCCGCCCTCGCGGATCTGGAAGACGTTCGCCTGCGGCTGGGGTTCGATCGTGTCAATCTCTGGGGCGGATCGTGGGGAACACGAGCGGCCCTGCTCTACGCACTGACGTATCCGCATGCTGTCCGCAGTCTCGTTCTGGACGGCGCCGTTTC
>DATIEW010000617.1:0-5268 GCA_035455585.1 Vicinamibacterales bacterium
ATCCACATCGCGAAGTGGTTCCGGTTGACGAACGGACCGAAGGGGTGGGGGCCCTCGACGTCCGTCTCGAACAGCCAGTAGATATCCCGGCTGCCGGTGGCGGCGTGGGCGATCGCCAGCACGGACGCGGCGAATCCGATGCCGATGATCCCGCGTACGACGCGCCGCACGCCACCGCGCTCGAGTTGTCCGCGCGCCGCGAAGAAGAGCGCCACCGCGCCGGCCGCCTCGACCAGCGCCCACACCGTCGAGCGGTCGTCAATGGTGAGGGGCCACAGGGACGTTCGAGTCGCGCCGGGATCGAGCGTCAGGGCTTCCCTGACGCTGCCCGCGTGTGGCGACAGCAGCTGGACCAGGGCCGCTGGCAGCGGTGTGAGCTGGAGCGCGACGGTCGAGAGCAGCAGCAGCAGCGCGGCATCGAGCTGGCCTCGGAGCCTCGGCCTCACGACCAGGGCGCACACGACGCACGCGATACCGAAGGGGACGGCCGTGGAGGCGTGCGTTCCCCCGAATGCCATCAGCGGCCAGAGGATCAGCACCAGCACCGGGATGACGCGCCGGCTCTGCAGACCGGCGTCAGGCGGGCGCCGAGCTGCCCTGACCGTAGTAGCTCTGGTAGCGATAACCGTAGTAGCGCGAGTAGTAGTACTTGTTTCGATGGAAATCAACCCGGTTGAGGACCGCGCCGATCGATGTCGGCCGTCCGGACCGCAGGATTTCGAGCGCGCGCGCAGCGTGGGCGCGCCGCGTCATCTCCGATCCCACGACGAAGACGACGCCCGACGCGACCCGCGACACCAGCACCGCGTCGGTCACCGCCAGCACCGGCGGCGTGTCGACGATCACCCAGTCGAACGGCCCGGTCTGCAGACTTGCAACGAGGTTCTTCATCCGATCCGACGCCAGCAGCTCTGACGGATTGGGAGGGACCCGCCCGGCCGTGATCGCGAGGAGGTTTGGCTCGCGCGTCTGCTGAACCGCCTCGCGCACCCGTGACTGGCCGACGAGCAGGTGCGAGAGGCCCACCTCGTTGGCGAGCCCCATCACCCTGTGCAGCCCGGGCCGGCGGAGGTCCGCGTCGACGAGGAGCACCCGGGCGCCGCCGACCGCCAGCGCCATCGCCAGGTTGCAGGCCGTCGTGGTCTTGCCTTCGAGCGGCTGCGTGCTCGTGACGGCGACGACACGCGGTCCGTCGGCGCCGCTCGTGAACACGAGCGATGTCCGGAGCGAGCGGTAGGCCTCGCCGAAGTCGTGGGGCACGGCTTCGGAGAGGAGCGGCACATGAGCCCCGCGAATGGCCGGAACGAGCCCGAGCAGCGCGAGGCGCAGGCGCCGGGAGACATCCTCCGGGGTTTTGATCGTGTCGTCGAGATACTCGAGCCCGACGGCCAGGCCGAGGGCGAGCAGCAGCCCTGCGACCAGCGCCGTGAACCAGTCGCGCCGCAGGTTGGGCGAGAACGCCGCGCCGGGCACTTCCGCGCGGTCCATGACACGGACGTTGTTCGTCCGGCTGTTGCTGACGACCCGGAGCTCCTTTTCCTGCTGCAGCAGCGCCTGGTGGACCTGCCTGTTGCTCTCGGCCTCGCGCTGCAGCACCAGGTAGCCGCCGCTCTTCCGGTCGAGATCGATGGCAGCCGCCTTCTGTACCTCGAGCTGTCCCGAGAAGCTGCGCTCCTCACGCAGGGCCGACTCGTAGTCGTTCCGGGCCGCTTCGATCACGCGGGCGCGCTGAGCCGCAAGGGCGCTCCGGCCGCTGGCGATCTGGGTGTCGATCTTCGCCATCTCGGGATGTCCGTCCCGGTACCGCGTGGAGAGCTGCGCCCTCCGGGCGGTCAGCTCGGCCAGCCGGTTCTTCGCTTCGACCACTCCCGGGTTGGCGGCAATGGCCGGGAACGCATCGGCCTGATCGCTCGCCGGATCGACCGGCTCGAGCTGCGCGTGCAGCGCCTCCTTCTGTAGCCGCGTGGTCCGTGCCCGCGTGACCGTGTCGTTCAGGGCGGTGAGCCTGGCGACCACGATGTTCTGTCGATCCTCGAGCGAGAGCGCGTTCTGCTGCTCTCGGTACTGCGTCATCGCCGCTTCCGTCTCGGTGACCTTCTTCTCCTGGCGTTTCACCTCGTCTTCCAGCCAGGCCAGGTTCTTCCGGATCGTGTCGAGCCGGAGGTCGAGATTCTGCGCGGCGTACTCGTCGGCCACGGCATTGGCCGCGTCTGCTGCGAACTGCGCGTCGGGCGAGACGTAGTCGATCGAGACGAGCCTGGTGGATTTTTCAGGTACTATCTGCAGCCCGGCCAGGAACGCGGAGATGCCCGCGCTTTCGACGGCCGTCTCGTCGGAGGCGGGCGGCTCCCGGGACTCGCGTTCGTCCCTCGAGAACGCCTTCGCCAGCAGAGAGGCGGCGATGCGGCGGGCTTCGCCGACGACCGTGATCGGTCCACGCGCCGGGTGTACCTTTCCGTTGAACAGTGGATGGTCCTGGAGCGCCAGTCGATGCACGACCCGCCGGGCGAGCCCGCGGCTTCGGAGGATGCTGTACTGCGTGTTGTAGTACTGATCCGTTTCCTGCCAGAACATCGGGTCGTTCGCGTTGAGGCTGCCGACGGCAGTCGTGCGCTCGTCCTGGATGAGTACCTGCGCGCTTGCCCGGTAGAGCGGCGTCGCGGTGTGGCTCTGCAGCATCAGTGTCCCGGCGACGAGGGCGAACGCTGTGCCGGCGATGCGGCGGTGCCTGCAGATCGCGATGAGCCGATCCAGGGGGTGATCCGGCAGATTCGCCCCTGGCCCCTGCTGCGGCGCTGCCGCCGGATCATCGGAAACCGCTGGCGCCGGCTGCAGATCCTGTCTGTCGAACATCACGGCCCTATTGAGGACTGGCTGGCAGCCCGTTGGAGCCTGTCGCCGTGATTCCGATACTCGCCGCGGCCGCGATGGCGGCCGCCGCGGCACTGGCGAAGAAGAGGCCGACCAGGGAGTCGCGCTCGCTCAGGCGGACGGAGGTGATCGACGTCTGGCCGGGAATGACATCGAACAGGTCGCCGACAGCCAGGACCGTGCCGCGCGCCGACAGCAGCTCGCAGACGTACCGGCCCGGTACGACGCCCTCGAACCGGAACTCGCCCTCGGCTGTGGCCCGCAGGGTCTCAGACTGGCGTCCATCGGACGCGTTGCGCAGCCGAATCCGCGCGCCGGGCAGCGGTTTGTCGTCCGCCTTGAAGGCCGTGCCGAGAACCGCTCCGCGGGACTGGGCGCCGGTTTCGGGACTGGTCTGCCGGGGCGCCTGCGCGGTGCGGGCGTGCGCGACGCCGGCCGGCATCGACATCGCGAGCGCGAGGAGGCCGGCAGCGCGCAACCTCTGCAGGCCACGTCTCCCGGCAAAGGACCCGTCCCCGAATAAGTGTGCCACTCTGGGCGTCGAGGCGCCCGTAGGGCAAGGCGCGAGGAGCGCGCATACCGGGAGTGTGGAAGCGACGAGCAACGCCGCCATGCGGGATGCGTCGGCGGCCAGAGTGGCACAGTTATTCACGGACGGGTCCTAAGTCCAGGCCGTTACGTGTCATCAGGTGGAACCAGCCCTGATGTGAGGGAGTCAGGTCAGCGATGCCGCTCAGGCATCCGCGGTTCAGGCCGGAACTTCTTTCGGATAGCAAAGTTCCGGCCCGGCGCACACTCCCGGTCGCTGCGCGGGTCTGCCGGGACCTGCCCGCGATTTCAGCGGGTGTGCGGGTTCCCTTGTGCTGGCGCCGGACATCCGATTACAAGTTCGAGTGCAAGCGCACACTGAAGCTCGGGCGCAGGAGGTTCGACACCGGAGGGGTTCTGCGCGCCTCGACCCGAAACTCAAACTCATGGGCACCAAACTCAAAACTCATAACTCAAAACTCATAACTCGGATGGTAAGATCCGCCCGTCTTGCCCCCGGCCGTCCGCCTTCGTGCTCGCCAACGTGCGGGCCGCTCACGAACAGGCCGCTGAAGAAGGGCGTCCTGATGGGAAATGGCCAATGGGCCATGGCAAAACAGGCGTATTCGCCTTTGCCCATTGCCCACTTGCCATTCAGGATGCGTTTTTCGGCATCCTGCACCCCCTGGCGACAACGCACATGTCACGAGACCTTGACGCGCTGACGTCTTCGACGCTGAAGCATCTCCGCGAACAGTGGTGGAACGACGCCTTCACGTCGTTTCTCGTCAACACGCTCCAGCCCCGGGCGGGCATGCGCATCCTCGACGTCGGCTGCGGTACGGGGCTGGCGGAGGTGAGCCTCTCGCGGCACAGGCTGCCGCAGGTCGATCTGGTCGGCGTCGACCTGGTGGTGGGCCGCGTCCACGAGGCCAACGAGGCGGCCCGCGGCGCGAACCTCCGCGCGGGCTTCGCGGCGGCCGATGCCTGCCACCTTCCGTTCGGCGAAGCCGTCTTCGACTCGACGTACTGTGTCGCGGTGCTGCAGCACATCAAGGAGATTCCGCGCGCCGTGGCCGAGCTGGCGCGCGTGACGCGGCCGGGCGGGCGCGTCGTCGCCGTGGAGCCGGACAACGCCGCCCGCTACTGGTTCAGCTCGCTCGAAAGCGGTACGGAGGCCTTCGAGCGCGGCCGGCGGTTCTTCACCGGGCTGGCCTCGGCGCGCGGGGAGTCGCCCGCCTCGCCGGTCGGGCCTCTCGTGCCGGGCATCTTCGCGGCGCACGGCATCGAACCCGTCTCCGTGCAGCTCTTCCCGGTGTCGGTCTCGCACCTGGGCACTCCGTCACCGGCGCTCTGGGAGTCCCGCCGCACGGCTGTCCGGGAGGCTATCGACCGGGCCCCCGACGGCGCCCTCCGTCGTCTGGGCACCGACTACCTGAAGGCTATCGACCAGTACGCGGAGGAAGCATCGCGTGCCGGGACGACCTTCGTGGAGATTCAGAACACGATGCTCTTTGCGACCGTGGGACAGCGGCCCGAGTCGTGAATCGCCTGCGCCGATGAACGAAGGATGGCAGGGCTGGGACCAGTACGCGCCGTTCTATGACTGGGAGAACGCCCGGACCCTCGCGCGCCGCGACGTCGCGTTCTGGCAGCGTCTCGCGGGCGTGCAGGAGGGGCCGGTGCTCGAGCTGGGCTGCGGCACCGGCCGCATCCTCGTGCCAGTGGCAAAGACCGGGGCCAGCCTCGTGGGGATCGATCGGTCGGCGCCGATGCTGGCCCGTGCGCGAACACGCCTGCGGCGCGCCGGACTCGCGGGCCGCACACGGCTCGTGCGCGGCGACATCCGCGCGCTGCCGTTCAGGACCA
>DATIEW010000618.1:0-2790 GCA_035455585.1 Vicinamibacterales bacterium
TCCCGACCCGTCCGGTCGCGGGCGCGGAGCGAGAGGCGGAGGCGCATCCCAGGTGGCGCTCTTCACGTGGTCGGGTTCGCGCGGACCGACTCAATGGGTGCAGTACACCTTTCCAGATGAAGAGGAAGTCTCGCACGTCGAGGTTTTCTGGGCATCGACTGCGGGCGGACCGGGTGCCACCAGCCCCCCCGCCTCCTGGCGGCTCCTGTATCAGGACCGGCGCGAGTGGAAGGAGGTCACGCCGCGCACCGCGTACGGCGTCGAAGCCAACATGTTCAACGTCGTGGAGTTCGATCCGGTCAGGACGCTGGCGATGCGCATCGAGGCCACGGTGCCGCCGGAGGCGACGGTCGGTCTCGCCGAATGGCGTGTCGGACCGGAGCCCGCCCTCGTGCCGTCGAGCGATCTCACGCTGAAACAGACGTTCGCGCTCGACGGGGAGGCGCTCGACTGGACGATCACGCTTGCCAACGCGACCGCCAGGACGATCGAGGTCGGCGATCTCGGCGTGCCGCTGGGTTTCGCCGAGCGCACGGGCGCGCGAGGTGACATCTACACGCGCAAGCTCCTTCGTCATGCGCTGGTCGCCGGCCACGGGTCGTGGGTGTACTGGCAGCGCGCCGGCGGCGAGGGCCCGTATCTCGTGATGACGCCCATGGGCCGCACGAAATTCGAGTACTACGACAGTTCGGGCGGCCTGGGCGCCGGCGCGGCGGGTGCCTACACGCCTTACATCCACGCCAGGGTGATGAGCGCTGCCGCGGTGGCAGACGGCGGCAACTGGCGCCTGCCGACCACGAGCCTGACGCTGGCGCCGCAGGGGTCTGCCGGATCCTCGGTCACGTATGCGTTTCGCTTCCGCTGGGCCCGCGACTTCGGAGCGGTGCGGGACGTCCTCTACGAGGAAGGCAAGTTCGATACCGCTGTCGTGCCCGGCATGGTCGTTCCGACCGACCTGCCCGCGATGTTCTCGCTGCGAACGCGGAACCCGATCGTCCGCATCGCCGCGGAACATCCGGCGCAGACGAGGGTCCAGCTCGTCGCCCGCAAAGACGAAGGCTTCAACGTGTATCGCGTCGAGTTCTCGAAGCTTGGCGAGAACATGCTCCGGGTGAGCTATGCGGACGGCCTGTGGACGACGCTGGAGTTCTTCGTGACCGAGCCGCTCGAGACCGTGATTCGCAAGCGCGCGGCATTCCTGGTGAGCCGCCACCAGCACAAGGATCCCGGCAAGTGGTACGTCGGCGTCTACAGCGACTGGGATCAGAAGAACGAGATCCTGCGGAGCCCCGAGGATCGCGACGGGCTGTCGGCGTGGCTGACCGATGCCAACGACGACGCCGGGAACGCGCGGCCGGCGTTCATCGCCTCGAAGAACGTGTTCTTCCCGGATCGCGCCGAGATCGAGAGCCTCGAGCTGTACATCGGCCGCTACCTCTGGGGCGGGATGCAGATGACCGACAAGGAGAAGTACCCGTACGCCATCTATGGCATCCCGAACTGGCACGCCAACCGCGCGAGCGCCGATCCAGGCCGCAACGGGCAGGCGCACGTCTGGCGTATTTACGACTATCCCCACATCGTCCTGCTTTATTACCGCATGCATCAGATCGCGCGGTTCTATCCCGACCTGTCGAAGCACCTGACCGCGGAGCAGTACCTGGAGCGCGCGTACCGCACCGCGGTCGCCTACTGGACTGTGCCCAACGAGGTCGAGCGCTGGTCGGCCAATGCCGTGGGCACAATGAACGAAGCCTTCATTCCGGAGTTGATTCAGACGCTCGAAGACGAAGGCAGGCCGGACTGGGCGCGGACGCTTCGCGGGCACTGGGAAGGGAAGGTGGAGCGGTTCGTCAATCGCACGCCGAATCTGTACGGGTCGGAGTTTGCCTTCGATTCGACTGGCTTCGAGTCCACCGGCGCCTTTGCGAAATACGCGATGAACCATGTGCTCGGGCCCGGTGAGCAGCCGCCGCCCTCGATGCCGGCGACCGACTTCAGACGCCGTGTCACGTACGAGGACGCGCTGAAGTTCATGAACTTCCAGCTGTTGCTGAACATGTCCGATCGCGGCTGGCTCGAGACGACCTACTTCCAGCTGGGCAGCGACTACCGCGGCTCGATGTCGTACCTTCTCAGCTACATGTCGCAGCTGGGAGGCTGGTCGATCCTCGACTACGCGCTGCACTTCGCCAGCGATCCCACCGACTATCTCCGTCTCGGCTACGCGTCGTCGCTCAGCTCGTGGGCCCTGGTCAACTCGGGCACCGAGGAGAGCGGGTACGGCTACTGGTTTCCCGGCAGGAACAACGACGGAGCCACCGGCGGCGGGTTCATGCCCGAAGCCTCCGGCCGCGGCTGGATCGGCAAGGAGATGACGCGCGGCGCCTGGTATTACAGCGCGGAGGAAGATGTCGGGTACTGCGGCGCGCTGCGGACGCACGCCACGATCGTCGCGCGAGATCCCATCTTCGGCGAGGTGGCCTACGGCGGCCTGCTGACCCGGGACGGGGCGTCGATCGGCGTCGTGCCTCGCGACGGGCTGCGCGTGCGCCTCCACGTCGTCCGCGGGGATCAGCGCCTTCACCTGGTGCTCGATCGCGACGGGTTCGCGAAGGAACAGCCGGTGAGGATCGCTGACGATCTCTCCCGGATCGAGTTCACGATCGAGAACCGCGCCGGGCGCAGCCACCAGACGGCGCTCACGGTGGCCGGCCTTCCGGCGGGAAACTACACCGTTGCGGTGGGGGGACGCTCAGTCGCGACGGTCGCCGGCAGCCGCTCCGCCAC
>DATIEW010000619.1:0-2601 GCA_035455585.1 Vicinamibacterales bacterium
CGTCGTAGGTGACGATGCGTTTGTTCTTGGGGATCGGCTGGGTTGTGAACACGCCCCAGCCCTGGATTCTCGAACGCCGCCTCTCGATCATGCCGACAGCAAGGATAGCAGGCGCAGGCGAATCACGGGCCGATGATATAGTTCGCCGGATGGAAGGTCTCTTCACGGCGTGGGGTCGCATCCTCTCCGGCTATCGCCCCTCGCTGTCGATCGAAATCACGCGCGAGTGCCCGCTGCGCTGCCCGGGGTGCTACGCGTACGGGGACGAACATCTGGGCGGCGACGTCACGCTGCGGCAGATCTCCGACTTCAAGGGGGACGATCTGGTCGATCGGTTCTTCCGGCTGATCGACGAGCACCGGCCGCTCCACGTGTCGATCGTAGGCGGTGAGCCGCTGGTGCGATATCGGGAGCTGGGCCGGATTCTCCCGCGGCTCGCCGAACGCGGCATCTACAGTCAGCTCGTCACGAGCGCAGTGAGACCGATTCCCGCGGAGTGGGCGGCGCTGCGCCGCCTCCAGATCGTCGTGTCGATCGACGGGCTGCAGCCGGAGCACGATGAGCGGCGCAAGCCGGCAACCTACGATCGGATCCTCGAGCACATCCGGGGCCATCGGATCACAGTGCACTGCACGGTCACGCGGCAGCAGGTGAGACGCGACGGCTACCTGGACGACTTCGTCCGCTACTGGTCGGACAACGCAGAGACCGACCAGATCTGGGTCAGCCTCTACACGCCCCAGGTCGGGGAGCAGTCCGAGGAGCGTCTGACGGACGAAGATCGGCGGCGCGTGGTGGCGGCCCTGATGCACCTGCGCGGCCGGCATCCGAAGCTGCGCATGCCCGAAGGGCTGATTGGCGTCTACGCCGACCCGCCGCGGCATCCGGGCGAGTGCGTGTTCGCGCAGACGACAACCTGCGTGTCTGCCGACTTCGAGCGGCACATTTCGCCGTGCCAGTTCGGCGGAACCCCGGACTGCGCAAACTGCGGCTGCATCGCCTCGGCCGGCCTCGGCGCGATCGCCCGGCACCGTCTGCCGGGCGGGCTGCGGGTCGGCGCGATCTTCGAGCACTCCCTGCGCATCGGCCACGGCGTCCGGCGGCTCCGATCCGCCGCGGCATCCTGATATAATTGCCTGTTTCCATGCACGTCTACCGGAAGGCCAGCCGGAAGCTGCGGTCCGCCCGCGAGTTCGCGCGCGGTCTGCTCCGCACCGACCATCCGCTGCTCGTCCACATCGTCCCGATCCGCCGCTGCAACATCGACTGCGGATACTGCAACGAATACGACAAGGTGTCCGAGCCGGTGCCGCGGCAGGTGATGATCGATCGGATCGACAAGCTGGCGGACCTCGGCACCTCGGTCGTCGCGTTCAGCGGCGGCGAGCCGATGCTGCACCCGGACCTCGACGCGCTCATCGCGCGGATCCGGTCGCGAGGCATGATCGCCGGGCTGATCACCAACGGATACCTGCTGTCGCCGAAGCGGATTCACGCCCTCAACGACGCTGGCCTCGACTACCTGCAGATCAGCATCGACAACGTCGAGCCGGACGAGGTGTCCAAGAAAAGCCTCCGCCTGCTGGACGGCAAGCTCCGTTGGCTGGCCGAGCACGCTCACTTCGACACCAACATCAACTCGGTGGTGGGCGGCGGGATCAAGAATCCGGAGGACGCGCGCACCATCAACCGCCGCGCGCGCGAGCTGGGATTCTCGACGTCGATTGGCATCATCCACGACGGATCCGGCCTGCTCAAGCCGCTCGCTCCCTCCGAGCGCGCCGTCTTCCTGGACGTGATGCAGGCGATCGACGGACGGCGCCAGGTGCTGAAGAACCTGTACTCCGGCATCCGACGCTTCCAGATGAACCTCGCCGACGCCAAGCCGAACGACTGGCACTGCCGCGCCGGCGCGCGGTACCTCTATATCTGCGAGGACGGCCTGGTGCACTGGTGCTCGCAGCAGCGCGGCTGCCCCGGCGTTCCGCTGGCCAGCTACACGGTGGCTGACATCCGCCGCGAATTCCTCTCGCCGAAGTGGTGCGCGCCGCTCTGCACGATCGGCTGCGTGCACCGGGTCTCCACGATGGACTGCTGGCGCAAACCCCAGCGGCAGGATGCCGGAATCGCCCAGGGCGGCGTGAGCGAGGCCTCCTGACGCCGATCCCGACATCCATGGCGACCGCCTCCTCTTTCGACATCACGTCCGGCGTGGACCTGCAGGAGGTCGACAACGCCGTCAACCAGGCCCGCAAGGAGGTCGCGCAGCGCTACGACTTCAAGGGATCGCGCGCCGCCATCGATCTGAACCGCGCCGAGAACACCATCACGCTGACCGCCGACGACGAGTTCCGGATGAACGCGCTCTGGGAGGTGCTCCAGGGGCGTCTCGTCCGCCGGGGGGTGCCCACCAGGAACCTCACCCTCGGCGAACTCGAACGGGCGGCCAACGACACGGTGCGGCGCACCGTCGCGCTCCAGCAGGGCATCCCGGCCGAGGCCGCGCGCGAGATCGTGAGGTTCCTCAAGGATCGCAAGCTGAAGCGCGTCCAGGCGGCCGTCCAGGCCGATCAGGTCCGTGTGTCGTCCCACTCGAAGGAC
>DATIEW010000620.1:0-3663 GCA_035455585.1 Vicinamibacterales bacterium
GAGAAGCGCGCGCTCACGCACACGCCGGAGGTCGACGAGTCGGACCCAGCCTTCAGTCCCGACGGCAAGTGGATCGCCTTCCTGTCCGATCGCGATAGCGAAGACGAAGATGACCAGGTCTGGCTGATGCCGGCGGATGGCGGCGAGGCAGAGCAATTGACGGACTTCGCCGGCGGCGCCCTGGACTTCGACTGGTCGCCGGACGGCCGGCGGCTCGCCGTCATCGCATACGACCCCGAACGGCCGCAGGACGGGGACGAGCCGCCGCAGGATCCGCCCATCGTCATCGACCGCTACTACTTCAAGGAAGATTACAGCGGCTGGGTGACGGCACGGCGCCAGCACCTGTACCTCTTCGACATCGACGGCAGGAAAGCGACGCAGCTCACCTCGGGCACGAACGACGAATACCTGCCGGCCTGGTCGCCGGACGGCAGGCAGATCGCCTACGTGACGAAGCGCGGCCCGGATCCGGACCGCCACCTGAACTGGGACCTCTACGTCGTCGAGGCACGCGCCGGAGCACCGGAGCGGCAGCTGACGCGCTTCGCGGGCGCGGACAACGATCCGTCCTGGGAATCGCGGCCGGCCTGGAGTCCCGACAGCCGGCGCATTGCCTACCTGCAGGGCGGCGAGGACAAGTGGATCTACTACGCGCCCTGGTCGCTCGCGGTCATTGACGTCGGCAGCCTCGCCGTCACGCGGCCCGCGGGGCTCGAGATGAATCACACCATGCCCGTGTTCAGCGCGGACGGCCAATCGGTGCTCGCGCTCGTCGAAGACAGCCGTGTGATGCACGTCTCCCGCATCGACCTCGCCACCGGCCAGGTCACGGCGCTCACCGCGGGCCCGCGCTTCGACTACGACTTCGACGTGGCCGCGAACGGCCGCATCGCGGTGCTGGGCGGGGATGACACGCATCCGTATCGGGTCGAACGCGTGGAGATTCCGCAAGCGCGGACTGCCCCCGTCATAGCCGACCACAACGAATGGCTTAACGACAGGAAACTCGCGCCGGTCGAGGAAATAACTTTCAAGAGCGCGGACGGCACCTCGATCGACGGCTTCCTGGTGAAGCCGGTCGATTACGTGCCCGGCAGGCGCTACCCGACGATCCTGCACATCCACGGAGGGCCGGTTTACCAGTTCAGCCACGAATTCATGGACGACTGGCAGGTATTCGCGGCAAACGGCTTCGCCGTGGTCGCGGCCAACCCGCGCGGCAGCTCAGGCCGCGGCTTCGAGTTCGCGAAGGCAATCTACGCGGACTGGGGCAACAAGGACACGGCCGACGTGCTCGCGGCCGTCGACTACGTAGTGAAGATGGGCGTCGCAGACCCGCAGCGTCTCGGGCTGGGCGGTCACAGCTATGGCGGCATCCTGACGGACCAGGTGATCGCACGCGACCCGCGCTTCAAGGCGGCCGTCAGCAGCGCCGGCGCCGCCAACTTCTACGGCACCTGGGGCGTCGACATGTACATTCGCGAGTACCAGCTCGAGCTCGGCTCGCCCTGGCGCAACCGCGCAGCCTGGGACCTCGTCAGCTACCCGTTCTTCAACGCCGAGCGCATCACGACCGCGACGCTGTTCATCTGCCATGAGCTCGACGACAACGTCCCCTGCGTCGGCTCGATGCAGATGTACCAGGCGCTGAAGGTGCTCGACGTGCCCACGCGCCTCGTGATCTACCCCGGCGAGTACCACGGCCTTTCGGTCCCGAGCTACATGAAGGACCGCATGGAGCGGCTGCTCGACTGGTACGGTCGCTACCTCGGGGTGCTGCCGCGGCCGTAGCGCTGCATCAGGGCGACGAGCACATCGTGCGGCAGCGCCTTCACGCTCACGCCGCCGTTGCCCACCATGTCGCGTGCCGCGACCATCGCGTTGACGATCGCTTCCTCCGTCGCCTGCACCGTCGCCTCGAACAGGAAGTCGAGGCTGCCATTGTCGAGGAACTCGGCGTCATGCACCTCGGCGGCTGCCATGGACTTCGCGTTCGCGGTCGAGAAGGCGACGAACATGTCGCCCGAGCCGTTGCCGGCGAAGGAGCCCATGCGCGCGAGGCCGAGCCCGGCGCGCTGCGCGACGCGGTCGAGCTGGTGCGGCAGGAGCGGCGCGTCGGTCGCGATGACGATGATGATCGAGCCCTTGTCGCCCTCCGAGGCGCTTGCGCGCGCCGCCGCGTCCTTTGGAAGTTGCTGGCCGACGGGCACGCCCGCGATCCGCAGCGAGCTGCGCGTGCCGTAATTCGCCTGAACCAGGACGCCCACCGTATACCTGCGGCCCGCGACGTCCACCTGCCGCGACGAGCTGCCGATCCCGCACTTGAATCCATGGCAGGTCATGCCGGTCCCGCCGCCGACGTTTCCCTCTTCGACCGCACCGCCCTTCGCACCCTCGAGTGCGGCGGCGACGTGCTGCGCCCGGACATGGAAGCCGTTGACGTCGTTGAGCTCGCCGTCCCAGGTCTCGGCGACGACCGGTGTCGACCACCAGTAGCCCGCAGCGTCGGGTACGCCGTTCTTCACGCGCCAGGCGATCGTCGCCTCGTGCACCGTGCCGACGCTGTGCGTGTTGGTCAGCATGACCGGGCCCTCGAGCATGCCGGACTCGCGGATCCACGCACGGCCGGTCATCTCCCCCGCACCGTTCAGCACGTGGCTGCCGGCGAAGGCGGGCGTCGTGATGGAATCGCGGCCGCGCGGCAGTATGGCGCTCACGCCGGTGCGCACCTTGCGGCCGTCCGCAAGGTCCTCGATCAGGGTCACCTGCCCGACTGTAACGCCGGCAACGTCGGTGATCGCATTGAAAGGCCCCGGGCTGCCCTCGAAGGGAACGCCCAGTTCGCGCGCCCTTGGCCCGGCATGGGCGATGGAAATGGAGATGGAAAATGCCGACAACAGTGTCAGGATGCTACGGAGCGCGCGGAATCCGTTGAACAAAAGCGCCAACCTCGCCGGAACCCTGGCCGGCATCGAACATTGGGGCCGACATGCTATCAGCAATTATGATGTCGTCCGCAAGCGCATCAGTTCTGCAACCGCCCGATCCTTGACGGAGTCCACTGAATGACAATCAATCGCGCGGCACTCGTCGTACTTGCCGCCTCGCTCGCTCTCGGCTCCGCGGTACCCGCGGCTGCGGACATGGTGGTCGTGCGCGCAGGCAGGATGCTGGACGTCGAGCGGGGCCAGTACCTTCCGGACCGCGCGATTCGCATCGAGGACGGGCGCATCGTTTCCGTTACGCCCTGGACCGCCGGCTCGCGCACCGGCAGCCGGCTGATCGACTGGTCCGCGTACACCGTGCTGCCGGGGCTGATCGACCTGCATACGCATCTGGTGGGCGACACCAGCTCCGCCGACGTCGCCGCGCCGCTTTCGAGCTCCGCGGCACGCGACGCGCTGATGGGCGTCGCGCATGCGCACGCGACGCTCAACGCCGGCTTCACGACGGTGCGCGACGTCGGCACTTACCGCGCAGTCGTCGACGTCGCGCTCAGGAACGCAATCAACGCCGGGCAGGTCGAGGGCCCGCGCATGTACGTCGCTGGCGCCTACGTGACGGTCACGAATGGCGGCGGCGAAGTCACCGGCCAGCCGGCGGGCATGGTGGTGCCGGACGAGATGCGCCGTGGGGTCGCCAACGATGCGGACGAAGTCC
>DATIEW010000621.1:0-5560 GCA_035455585.1 Vicinamibacterales bacterium
GAGATCTACACCCTCGTCGACTATCGAAACCGCTACGCTCAATACAAGATGGACCCCGACCTCCGGGCGGCGCATGCTTCCGCGCCGTTCATCGTCACGTGGGACGATCACGAGGTGGACAACGATTACGCCGCCGAGATCGACGAGAACGACACGCCGCCGGAGGTGTTCCTCCTGCGGCGGGCCGCCGCCTATCAGGCGTACTACGAGACGATGCCCGTCAGGGCATCGGCGATGCCGGCGGGCCCGCACATGCGCCTGTATCGCCGGCTGCGCTTCGGGAGTCTGCTCGACATGAGCGTTCTCGACACACGGCAGTACCGCTCGGATCAGGTCTGCGGTGGAACCACGGCCACGGGGTGCGCGGCCGCGCTCGATCCGGCACGGAAGATGCTGGGCGCGGAACAGGAGGAGTGGCTGTTCGAGCAGCTGGCCAGCGCCAGGGCGACGTGGACCGTGCTCGGCCAGCAGGTGCCGACGTTCGCGCGCAACTTCGTGAAGGCCAATCCCGCCGGGCAGTTCTCGATGGACAAGTGGGATGGCTACGTCGCGGCGCGTCAGCGGCTCTACGAGCGCCTCAGAGAAACGAAGGCGCCCAACCCGGTCATCCTCTCCGGCGACGTCCACGTCCACTACGGTGCCGACCTCAAGATGGACTTCGAGGACCCGACATCGCCCACCGTCGGCGTAGAGTTCACCAACACGTCGATTTCCTCAGGCGGCGACGGCGCCGACGTCTCCGGTAACTGGGAGCCGACCCGGGGCGACAATCCCCACATCAAGTACCACAGCGCGCGGCGCGGCTACATCGCGTGTACCGCGACACCAGCCACCATGCGGGCGGATTTCAGGATCCTCGAGCGCGTCTCGGTGGCTGACGCACCGGACCGCATCGGCGGCTCGCTGATCGTCGAGGCGGGCCGGCCGGGCGCAAGCCTGACGTAGGCCGCGCGGTCGGAACGGTTCTCGCCCCGGAGTCAGCGATCGACAGAACGGCCGGCATCGGTCTCGATGCCGGCCGTTGGCGGGGCCCGCGGCGCAGCCCGTCCGGTTCGCTACTTGACGACCAGCGTGGCCGTGGTCGAGCGAACGGCGCCGCCGTACGTTCCCAGGAACGTGATCGTGTACGTCGTCCCGCTGGTGACGCGCGAGGGCAGGGTCACCGTGGCCCTCGCCCGGGCGGTCGAGCCCGACACCGTGACGGACGCGGGCGAGACCGTGCAGATGGTGTCGTCCGGCGGACCTCCGGCGCACGCGAGCGAGACCTCGCCGCCGAACCCGCCGAGCGCGTTCACGTCGACTCGATACGTCGCTTTCCTTCCGGAGACGGCCTGCGAGGACGGCGACACGGACAGACTGAAATCGACGACCTTCACCAGAACGCTCGCCGACGTGCTCGGGTTGAAGCTCCCGTTGCCGTGGTAGGAGGCCGTGATCGTCCGATCGCCGAAGGTGGAGAAGGTCAGGACACAGAAGCTCGAGAAGGTGCCGGCCGAGCAGGTCTCCCCCGTGCTCGCCTGGACCGTGACCTGACCAGACGGCGTGAGCGTCCCGTCTGGTTCCGACGCCACGGCGTACGAGACGATCACCGGTTGACCCACGAACACCTGAACCGGAACGGAGGTGATCGTGGTGGACGTGTCCGCAGGCTCGCCACCGCCCTGGAGCGGCACGTCATGAATGGCGCCGCTCGTGCCGCCGCTGTCGCTGGTGAACGACAACGCCCCCGCGTGGAAGCCGACCGAGAGCGGGGAGAACGTCACAAACTCGGAGCAGCTGCTCCCGGGCGCGATTGACCGAGACGCGCAGTTCTGAGTCGAGGAGAACGAGCCCGACACGCTGACGCCGCTGACCTGCAGCGGAGCCGACCCCGTATTGGCGATCGTCACCGCCTGCGGTGCGCTCGTCGTGCCGATCGGCAGCGAACCGAACGTGAGGCTCGTCGGCGAAACCGACGCCCGCGGAGTCGCCGCGGAGCCGGTGAACACGTACACAGCCCCCTGGTCCACGCTGGCGTCAATGACGGTTCGCGGCGCCCCGACCACCGCCACCGTTCCGTCGCCGCTCAGGCTCACCGAGTCGCCGAACCAGTTCCCAGCCGTCCCGTCGGACGCCATGACGCTCTGGTCTTCGGTCGAAGCGGCCCAGCCGGCGGCGGGCTTGGCGAAGACGTACGCCGCACCCGGCAGACCCAGGCTCACGTCGCGACGGGTTCCTGCAATGATGGTGTTTCCATCGCCGCTGATGTCGACGGAGATGCCGAACGCGTCGTCCGCGCTGCCGTTGCTGTTCGTCAGCGTCGCGGTTTCCGTGAGGACGAGCCCGGTGCTTTCCCAGCCAGCTGTCGGCCGCACGAATACGTACGCAGCGCCGGCCGCGCCGCCGATCCCGGCCACCGCACCCGCGACGATGGTGCTCCCCTCGGCATCCGCGCTGAGAGACCGGCCGAACCATGCCTGGGAAACACCCTGCGAGGCGCCCAGCCTGGCAACGGTGGAGTACGTCCCGACGCCTTCCTGCCGGACCAGCACATGTGCGGTTCCGGTGCCGTCAGCCACGCCGGACCATGGATTCTCCCCCGGCGCCCCCACGACCAGAGTCGTAGCGTCCTCGCTCAGGGCCACGGAGGCGCCATAGTAGGAGGCGAAGGCTCCGGTCGCGACCGGAGTTCCGGTCGCATTGCTCCATCCAGTGGCGGGCCGGTGAAAGACGTACGCCGCGCCATACGGCTCCGAATCGATGCGGCGATCGGGCGCTCCCACGGCGATCGTCGCGCCATCGCCGCTCGTCGCGACCGAGGTGCCGAAAGAGCCCCAGTCCTGGACGCTGGCGGCCGGCTCCGGCGTGAGCTTCGCGGTTTGCGTCTGAACGGAACCCGCGTCCCAGCCGCTTGCCGGTCTTACGAAAACATAGGCCGCACCCGGGACCGGGTGAAGGACACCCGCCGCCCCGGCCACGATCGTCTGACCGTCGCCGCTGATGGCCACGGACCAGCCCAGCCGCTGCCCGTTCGTGGCGCCATCCGAGGCGAGCAGCTTCGTCTTGAAGCGGATCCGGAAGCTGCTGTTCCAGCCTCCTTCGAAATCGCCGGGCTTCTCGAACACATAGGCGGCTCCTGACATCACGTTGTTCGTGTACTTGTAGGGAGTGCCTACGACCACCGTACTGGCATCGGCGCTGATGCTCACGGCGTGGCCGAAGAAGATCCCCGGTGCGCCGTCGTCGCACACGCCTGCCGGGTCACAGAGAATGGCGGTGGTCAGGGTCGCAGCCTGGATGAAGGGGTCGATCGTGAGCGGATATCGGGCGCCGGCATCGTCCACGCGGACGCGCAGATCGTCTCCGGCCACCTCGAGCCAGGCCCGCAACGTGCGGCCGTCCGCGTCGAGCGCGGTCAGGCCGCTGTATCGGAGCGCGGGGACTTCGTCCCTGCGCAGCGTCAGGCTTCGACCTCCAGCATCCACCGATGCGGTCACGTTGCCAGACAGGGCGAACGCCAGCGTCAATGGCTCGCCGCGGGACTCCCCCGGTGCGCGGTGCAGCGTGAACCCCTGCTCGAGGCCGAGAGGCCCGTTGAGATACCACTCGGTCAGCGCGCCGCGGCGGTACTCCACGCGATTGCGCGCGCCCGCGGGGGCCGTGTCACCCGTTTTGCGCAAAGTGCTGCCGTACCCGTACCCGCGCAGCGACATGCTCCACCGATTCGTTCCGTGATGGAAGCTCACGCCCGCGGGCGTGAGTTCGGCGGACACCGTGCGGTCCCCGCCGAGGCGGAGGCCGCGCGGGCCGTTGACAACGTGATAGGCAGGCGCGTCCTCTCCGATTGAAGCCGAGATCTGCGCCTGCGCCACCGGCGGCAGGGCCTCGACAACGGCGCGGCGCGGAGAATCCACATCCGGACTGGCGTGCACCGGGACGCCCGTCCGCGACCACGACCCGGTCGCATCCCCGGGCGTCTGACTGCGCTGGGCGATCCCAACACCCGTCATCGACACGAGGGCGAACACCGTGAACCAGGCATGCCGGCGACCGACGGGTACCGAACGGACCAGGGATGAGAGCGTGCGAGCGACAGACTTCATTCGTACTCCTTTCAGGAACCAACTTCCTGTCTGGAGTATCGAAACGGAGGGAGGTAAAGCGACATCTCCGCATGCGCGTCCGGCAGGTCCGCGTATGCGGGCGCATGTCCGGAGCACCTCGGTAGCAGGCCGCTGAAGAAGGGCGCGACGTTGCGACAGCGCGGCCCAGTCAGTGCGTCAGCACGTGCAGCACGACGTTGATGCCGAAGGCGTAGCCGCTCGGTGAGAACTGATAGAAGAAGGCGGGGTCCTCGCCTTCGCGCTCCCACGAGTCGGCGATGTCGGTGTTGTGGGTCATCACGACCATGATGCGGCCGGCCCGGTCGCGGATGACGCGGAAGTGCGGCTCGGCGCTGTCGGCGCCGCGTTCGGACGTGGTCGTGCCCTCGACGCGGCGCCAGAACTGGATGTTCGTGATCTGCGGCACCCCGGCCACCTGGAACTGACTCCGCAGGACCGGATCGCCCGGCATGACGTCCTGGATCGGATACTCCGCGGGCGGAAGTACGCGTTCGATCTCCGATTTCCAGTGCTCCCACGCCTCGGTGCCCCAGAAATCGTCCACCCACAGGAATCCGCCCTTGAGCAGGTACTCGCGCAGCCGCACGGCCTCCTCCGCCGTGAAGCCGATTGTTCCGGCGTCCGACGCCATCGTGAACGCACAGTTGAACAGGGCATCGTCGGTGGGCCGCACGACCCAGTGGTTCGGCTCGCCGCGGCCGTCACGGCTGATCGTCGTCTTCGTCAGCTCGGAGACACGTGTCAACAGATTGATCTCGGCGTAGGGATAATCGGTCGCCCAGCCGACTCCCATCGGCTCGAAGCGAACCCGGTTGTACATGACGCGGCAGAAGGTGAAGTCGCCGTCCGGCATCGTGGCCGGCGCGAATCTCGGAGGGAACCGGCCCTCTCGATAGCCCCACTGTGCCTGTGCGATCGCCGCCGTCACGAGAAGCGACAGGAGCCAGACGACAACGCGCAGCCGCCGGCGTGGTCCAGCCACCATGGTTCAATTGTAGCCGGTGGAGGTGAGGAGAAGAGCTGAGGTCACGAGAAAAAACCTACAGGAGATCAGGAGATCAGGAGGTAACAGGAGATCAGGAGGTCAGGAGATCAGGAAACAGGTGATCAAGAGATTCGGCGATCAAGAGATTGGGAGATCGAGAAGCTCCGGAGGTTCGCGAATGGCCATGGCCAGCAGAGGGTGTGCCGATCGGGACCGCGTGCATGGACGGCGTCTGGTCACGATCTGATGGCGCGGGACTGCAGATCCCAAGAACTCTCCTGACCTCCTGACCTCCTGTTGTTTCCTCCCGGTCTCCTGATCTCCTGTTGCTCTTCTCTCCCTATCTGGTTACTTCTCCTGATCTCCGCGCAGCGACCCGTACCACAGGCAGAAGACGAAGCCGCCCCAGTTGAGCGCCAGCAGCCCGATCATCACGATCCAGGTACCGGCGCTCATGCCTCCACCTCGGCGC
>DATIEW010000622.1:0-7870 GCA_035455585.1 Vicinamibacterales bacterium
CGGGCGAGGTCCATACATATGTGGCAGTCTCTCCCGACGGCCAGCACCTCGTGTTTGCCACGGCGTCCGCGCGGGCGCCGCTGTATCACCACTCGTTCGGCGACGCCACGACGAGGCCTCTCGCCGGTACGGAAGGCGGGGCGACTCCGATCTGGTCGCCCGACGGCCGGTACGTCGCCTTCTTTGCCGAGGGCCGTTTCAAGAAGATCGACGTGACCGGCGATGGCCCGCCGCAGGTGTTGAGCGAGGCGGCCTGGGAGGCTGGCAGCTCGTGGAGCCGCGACGGGGTGCTGATCTTCTCGCAGCGCACGCCGCAGGGAATCGCGTTGCATCGGGTGTCGGCCGATGGAGGCGCGCCAATAGCGCTCACCCGCGTCGATGCGGACAGAGAGATCGGCCATCTCTGGCCGCACTTCCTGCCGGATGGCCGGCGGTTCCTGTACCTGGCCATCGAGAAATCGGGTGGCGAGGCTCCGGTGCGCGTCCTGTACGTTGCGTCGCTCGACGGAGGCGAGCGGCGCGCGATTCCAGGCGTGGCATCCCGCGCGGTCTATGTGTCGCCTGGCTTTCTCCTCTACGTCGCCGAGGGCGTACTGGTGGCGCGTCCGTTCGACATCGATCGCGTCGAATTCACCGGGGAGCCCGTGCCGCTCACCAGGAGGCTGCGCCACTTCCGGATGACCGGTCAGGCCGAGTTCTCTGTTTCAGCGGGGACGGAGCGATCGGTCCTGGCCTTCCACGGAGGTCCCTGGAGGAACGAGCTGGTCGCCTACGATCGCACGGGCTCGCGGCGGAGGACCATCGGGGAGGCGGCGGCGTTCGATGATCTGAGGATCTCTCCCGATGGGCGGCAGCTCGTCGCAGCCGTGCTCGACCCGACCAACGGCGGGCGGGACCTCTGGGTCTACGACCTGACGACGAGCCGGGCGCGACGGCTCACGCTGCACCCGCCCGACGAGCGGAGCCCGGTGTGGTCGCCCAATGGCAAACGCATCGTTTTTCGATCCGATGTCGCTGGACCACCGGATCTCTACGTTCACGACTCCGACGGCGGCGGGGCTCCGCAGGCCATTCTCAGCCTTCCAGCCGTGCTGGATCCAGAGGACTGGTCCAGGGACGGCCGCTACATCCACTACCAGGTGGCAGCACGGACGACCGGCAACGACCTGTGGCTGCTGCCGCTCGACGGAGGTGCGCCCCGCCCCCTCCTGAACACGCGGTACTCGGAATGGGGTGGGAAGTTGTCGCCGGACGGCCGGTGGGTGGCCTTCGTTTCCGACGAGTCCGGCGCGTCTCAGGTCTATCTCGCCCCGCTGGCCGACCCGGGAGCGCGGCGCGCGGTGTCGACGGCCGGGGGGATCTCACCGCGCTGGCGTGCTGACGGCCGCGAGCTGATCTATCTCGGACCGAACAGCGCCGTCATGGCTGTTCCGGTCGGATCCAGTCCGAATCTCGAGATCGGCGAGCCGCGCGCGCTCTTCGTGCTCGACACGCCCATTTCCTTTGGAGCGTACGATGTGTCTCCGGATGGACAGTCGTTCGTCATGAACCATGTGATCGAAGACGTGACTCGCTCGCCGATCACCGTGGTGCTGAATTGGACCGCCCTGCTGAAGCCGTCCGATGGAACGCCGTCACGCCCCTGATCGAACCGGCCGGGAGAGGTGTCAAGGTGCTCGATGATCTGATTGGCGAGATTGTCGGCGAAGCCGCGTTCGGCCGCCTGAGCCGCTCACGCCGCGCACAACTCCTGTTCAGGCTGTTCTTCGGGCTTCTCGGCGCCGCGCTCGGGCTGATGGGCGCCGTGCACTTCGCGAGAAACCCGCCGGACACCACGAACACCCCGATGTACGCGAGTATGATCGCCCTCTTCGTGTCGCTCGCGTGCTTCTCGCTCTTCAACGTCGGCATGGCGCGTACCTGGAGATGGCCGGGCCTCTGCTTCGTGGCCTGCCTGGTCCTGCTGTTCGTGACCAGGATCGCGTTCGGAGCCTAGCGGAGACACAGCCGTGTCAACACCCAATCTCCAACTCCCAACTCCCAAAGCCACTCAGGCAGGACGGACAGGAACCTCGAAGCCGCCCAGCGCGTAGGTACTGCCCATGACCGACCTGCGCCTCGCCCTCCGGATGATCGCCAGGCAGCCTGGCATGGCGCTTCTGGCCATCGTCGCGCTCGCCCTTGGAATCGGCCTCACGACCACGATGTTCAGCATCGTCAACGGCGCCGTGCTGCGCGGGCTGCCGTTTCCCGAGTCCGACCGCATCCTGCACATCGCGCCGTTCAACATCGCCGAACAGGACGATGTGGATACGAGGCTTCGAACCTACGCGGAATTCGTGGGGCGGCAGACGTCGTTCGAGCAGCTCGCCGCCTTCTACAACATCACGGCGAACGTCGTGGGTCCGGACGGGCTGCCCGAACGGTACCGCGGTGCGCATGTCACGGCTAATACGTTCAGGCTGCTGAAGGTCGCGCCCGTGCTGGGGCGGGACTTCCGCGACGAGGAAGGCCGCCCGGGCGCGGAGCCCGTCGTGATGATCGGCCAGAAGGTGTGGCGCGAGCGCTTCGACGCCGACCCGAACGTCATGGGTCGGCCGCTCCGGGTCAACGGCACGGTGATGACCGTCGTCGGCGTGATGCCCGAACGGTTCGCGTTCCCGTCGACTCATGATCTGTGGCCCGTTCTCGCTTTCGATCCCGGCGGCACGCAGCAGGACGAAGAGCTGGGGCTGGAGGTGATAGGGCGGCTCAGATCGGGGGTGTCTCCCGAGCAGGCGGGCGCCGAGTTCGCCACGATGTGGCGGCAGCTCGAACAGGCCTATCCCGAACGCTACACCGGCGGCTACACGGTGGAGATCAAGACGTACATCGAGGAGTTCCTCGGGAGCGAGACGATCGGAGCGCTCTTCACGATGCTGGCTGCCGTGTTCGGCGTGCTGGTGATCGCGTGCGCCAACGTCGCGAACCTCGTGCTGGCCCGCGCCGCCGGCCGTACACGGGAGATCGCGGTGCGGTCGGCGCTCGGCGCGGGACGGCTGCGGGTGATCCGGCAGATGCTGGTCGAGGTGCTGGTGCTCGCCGCGGCTGGCGCGCTCGGCGGGCTGGCGATCGCCCAGACCGGGATCCTGCTCTTCAACCGCGCCATCGTCGACACCAGGCCGCCGTTCTGGATCGACATCCGCATCGATCAGACGGTGCTGCTGTTCGTAACTGCGTCGGCAGCGATTGCGGCGGTCGTCGCCGGCATCGTGCCGGCGCTGCGCGCCTCGCGCATGGACCTCGCGGCGGTCATGGGCGACGAGAGCCGCGCGGTCAGCGGCCTGCGCATGGGCCGCTTCACCCGGGGCCTGGTGATCGTCGAAATGGCGCTGTCGTTCGGGCTGCTCGTGATGTCGGCGCTCGTCATCCAGAGCCTCGTCAATCTCGGCAGCCTCGATTTCGACTTCGCGATGCGGGACGTGTGGTCGGCGCGCGTCGAGCTGCCCGACGAGGAGTACCCCGACGAGGATCGGCGGCGGCAGGCGGCGGAGGCAATCCTGGAGCGGCTCGGCGGTCTTCCCGGGGCGATCGGCGTCGCGGCCGCGACGGCGCTGCCGATTGGCGGGCCGCGCGCCGCGATCAAGCTGCCGGGTCGCGAGTATCCGACCGAGCAGGATTATCACGACGTCCACCGCTACATCGTGTCAGCGAGCTTCTTCGAGACGCTCGGGATCCGGATCGTCGACGGCCGCGCGTTCGACGCGCGCGACCGGGCCGGCGCGCTCCCAGCGGCGATCGTCAACGAGAGCTTCGCGCGGAAGTACTACCAGCGGGGCGTGCTGGGCGAGCGTTTCGCGCTCGCCGTGGGCCCTCACCAGGAATGGCGCACGATCGTCGGCGTCGTGCCCGACCTCGGCGTCGGCGCCGGGGCCACCAACGAGGTGCCCGAAGGAATCTACATTCCGACGGCGCAGATTCCGCTGTCGGGGATGACGCTGCTCGTGCGGACGGCCGGAGACACGCCGCTGTCGTTGACCGCCGCCGTGCGCGACGCCATCCGACAGGTCGACCCCAACCTCCCCATCTTCAACGTGGCCACGGTGTGGGAGGGCGTCCAGGCCGGCAACTGGCCGTTCAGGGTGTTCGGATCACTGTTCATGGCCTTTGGCGTCGCCGCGCTCTTCCTCGCCACCGTCGGGCTGTACGGCGTGATGGCGTTCTCGGTCAGCCGCCGGACGCAGGAGATCGGCGTGCGCATGGCCATGGGGGCGGCAAGGCGCGACGTGATCGCGATGGTGCTGCGCCAGGGTCTCTTCCAGATCGCCGCCGGTGTGATCATCGGTGTTGGGCTGGCGGTCCTGCTCACCTCGGCGATGCGCATTCTCATCTTCGGCGTCAGCCCCTACGAGCCGGCCGCGTTCGCGGGCGTCGCCGCGGTGCTCGCGTTCACCGGCCTCGCCGCCTGTTACCTGCCTGCCCGCAGCGCCGCCGGCGTCGATCCGATGATCGCGCTGAGACATCAGTAGTTCTGCGAGCGTGTGAATGAATCGCCGGCCGCCGGGAACGTGCAGCGGCGCGCGAGCGCAGCGAGTCGAGGCACCGAGCGGAGCGGGGCGAAGGGGCCCCGCGGGCGAGCATGTAAGGTCCGGGGGACGAAGGTCCCCCGGTGCGAGCTGAGTGAATTCCGGACTTTGATCTGGTCGATGCCGGACGAGCGGCGTTTAGCAGTACTGCCCCGTGCACGTAGGCGCGGTGCCGGCGGTCGTGCGGATTGTGCCGATCATTCCGGGATGCAGCGAGCAGTGATAGTTCGTACCGTCAGCAGGGATGCGGATGTTGCTGCTGCTCGCACCAGGGTTGACGTTCCCGGTGTCGAACGCCCCCTCGTTCCCCACGATCCGGTGCACCTGGTTGTCCATGTTGCGCCACACGACGAGGGCCGTGCCGTTGTCCTGACCCGGGTTCGGCGAGAACGACTGGTTCCCCCGATCGCCGAGAATATTGACCGAGAGCGCTGTGGCGCCCGGAGTGCTCGGCGTCGAGGGGTTGCCGGACCCTCCGCCACACGCGAACGCCAACGTCGCGACAACCAGACCGCCGCCGGCGGCGATGAGGAACTTGCGCATAGTACCTCCTGTGATTCCTCACCCAGACAGGCATGAACCATTCCAGCCTGCCGTCCCGAAGGCAGCGGCAACTCTGCGGTGTCGGTGCGTGTCAGGCTCCAAACCAGCCGTCGAACCATTGACCAATTCCGAAAGCATTTTCGAAAGACGAACGTGAGACTCGGCTGTCCGAGTCGAACCGCGGGCGGTGGACGTGGCGCGGATCGCCGGCGCCTGATCGACTCGCTCGTGACGTCCGCGTTGCCGCACGAATGTGAGGGCGGCCGAGCTGGGCCGGTGGTTTCGACCATGCGCGGGTCCGCCGCAGGCCTGTGGGCCGCTCCCAAGGCGATCCGGTCGGCCGGCCGTTAGAGTTCCGGGGATTTGAATCGACGACGGGGTGCCGGCCACTGCTGTGTACGATGTCCGGCTGCGCTGGCCGCGGATGGCCCTGTGTGATGCTGGTGGCCGACGATCAAATGGAGCCCGTTCGCAACGCAGCCGCACGACCGAGAGCGCCGACCCGCCCCGAAGTCGCGGCGCTTGCGCTGATCCTGGTGGTCGGCCTGGCGCTGCGCCTGATGGCACTCGCCAACGCCCTGCACACACCCCGCTACACGTGGCAGGATTCCGACGGCTACATGGCCCAGGCGCTGCGGCTTGCCGGTCCTGACGGCTGGTCGTGGACGTTCGACGCCGTCACCTACACCATCAACGGCCAGCGGCACGCCTTGCCGCCCGGTTACTCGGTGTTTCTGTCGCTGTTCGCGCTGTGGCCGGGCTTCCCGCTCTCGGCACAGGTCGCCCAGATCTGCCTGGCGGTTGCGGCGATTGCGATGGTCTTTGCGCTCGGCCGGCGCGTCCACTCGACGAGGGCTGGGTTGATCGCCGCTGCGATCGTCGCCGTCTGGGTGCCCAACATCTTCGTCGTGTGGTCGACGTCGCAGGAGATGCTCTACCTCCCGCTGATTCTGGCGGCCTTCCTGTTGCTGGTGCGCACAATGGAACGTGACGACCCCGTGCCCGTGTTCGGGCTGGTGGGCCTGGTGTTCGGCGCGGCGGCACTGACCCGATCGATGCCGCTCTTCTTCGCCCTGCCGGCCGCGTGCCTGCACGTCGCCCTCTCGGGCAACAGGCGTCGAGCGGCTGCACAGGGCCTCGCGTTTCTCCTCGGGTTCATGCTGGTCACGGTGCCGTACTCGACGGCGCTCTCCCGGCAGTTCGGTCAGCTCACCGTTATCGACACCCACGGGAGCATTCACCTGGAGCCGGCATCAGGCACGCGCGCGCCCAGTCCGCTCGAAACCGCCGAGAGGCTCTGGCAGGCCGTCAGCGCGGATCCCGCGCTGTACTTCAGGGGGTGCGTCGCGCGTGCACGTTCGCTGTTCCACGTCAACGGCGGGCGGATCCTGCAGATCTACGTTGTTGCCGATTCCAGACCGGGCGCCGCGGTCTGGAAGTCGCTCGTCCATCTCGGTTCGGACGCGGTGCTGATCCTCGGCGCCGTGCTGGCGGGCGTGGGGGCCGCCGTCTGCAGGCGGCCACGGATTGCCGTTGTCCTGCTGCTGTGGACGGCGATCAACATCGGCATCGCGAGCCTGGGCGGTTTCGGTGGCGCGCGCCTCCGGACGCCCTTCGAGCCCTTCCTCATCGTGCTCGCAGCGGTGGTTCCGGCAGGCGGATGGCGGCGGCCGCACCCGGCCGCGCTCGCCGGTGCGCTCGCGGCAGCCATTGTCGCGGCAATTGCCGTCATGCCGCAGGTGCCGGGCAGCCTGAGATCGTGGCCGGACTACGGAGTCATCTGGCCGTCGATCTTCGATCGGCCGGAAGGACGGTTTACGGGATCCGCCGGCCTCAACGTTCCGGCATACGACGGCGTCGCCACCCTCACGGCAACGGCGACGGGGCCGTCGACGATTCTGCTGCGCCTCCGCGTCGGCGGCGTGCACGTGCGGACGATCGGCCTGCCGCCGGGAGAAGCCTCGACGGTACACGCTCGCTGGCCGCCGCGCGGCCTCGCGTTCATCGAGCTCGATCAGGTCGGCGGCGATCCGGCGACAGTCGAGGTTCGCGTGCCGGGACGATAGCCATCCACGTCGTTCGATGGCTCCTTCGAGCGGCTGCGAGCCGCATCATTCGAAACCAGCACGAGGTCATCGTCGTACAGCCTCGCGCGGCCGGCCAGGCGGTTGAAGCGGACGACGAGCTTCGAGCTGGCGGTGATCTCGTGGACGGCGTCGGGTGCGAGTGCCGAGACCGTCGCCAGGTGCTGGCGGGGAAGAACGCAGAACGCACGTTCCCCCGCCTGGAGGAACGCAGCGACAGCCTCCGGCGACGGAAGCGCCACCACATCGTGCCGGCTGTAGAAGACGAGCCCTGGAGCCGGGACGGTGCCGAGGATCCCGACGCGATCCTGGGATCCCGCCAGCGAGTCGACGGCACGGCCGAGCGCAGGAATCGGTTGAAGCCCGTCCAGCCTCGCGGTGGTGACGGCCACCAGGGGATAGACGATGGCCAGTGCGCCCGCGAGGGCTGCAGTCGCAGCGGCGGGCCCCACCCGGCGGCCAACGAGGAAGACCATCGGCGCCGCGGCGGCCAGCACCGCGACCAGCAGTACGCCTCCCGTGAGAACGCCCCCATATCCCACACGGGCCAGGAACGCGCCAACGAGCACGGCGCCGGCGGCCAGCGCGACGCTGGTCACGGCGATCCCCGTCCACCAGAAGCGGCGCGCCATCGCGTCGACACTGGCCTTGTCTGTCACCAGGCCGCACAGCAGGGCA
>DATIEW010000623.1:0-4709 GCA_035455585.1 Vicinamibacterales bacterium
CGTCAACGGGCGCCGCGGCTGCTGTGCCCGCGGGCGCCTGGAAAGCTCGGCGCCGTCCCTTCGTGCCAGCGGCCGTCGCCGTGGTCCTCGCCGCCGGCGCCTTCATGGCCGGCCGGAACATCGGCCGTGGCGGAACTGCGGGAGCCGGCGCCTCAATCGAGTCGTTTCAGCAGATCACCGACACCGCGGGCGTTGAGACGTCGCCGACGCTGTCTCCAGACGGGAAAACCGTCGTGTTCGAGAGCGACCGCGGCGGATCGGTGCAGATCTACACACAACGCGTCGGCAGCCGGACGGCGACTGCTCTCACCTCCGGCCCAGACAATTCCGCGCCGGCGTTTGCTTCCGATGGTGAGCGCATCGCGTTTCGATCCGAACGCGACGGCGGCGGCGTGTTCCTGATGGCCGCGTCCGGCGAGTCGGTGACGCGCGTCGCCGACGAGGGGTACTCGCCCAGCTGGTCGCCGAACGGCAACGAACTCGTGCTCGCGCGCGGTCCGCTGCCATCACCGAATGACGTGTCCGCATCCACGCCCGGCCTGATTGCCGTCGAGATCTCGTCGGGTCGCAAGCGCGAGGTCCTCAAGGGTACTCAGGTGGCGATGCAGCCGGCCTGGTCGCCTCACGGGCAACGGATTGCGTTCTTCGCGCTCCAGCCGGGAACCGGGCAGCGCGACATCTTTACGGTGGCCGCCGACGGGTCGGCCGTAGACGCAGCCCCGATCGAAGTCACGAACGATCCCCCGCTCGACTGGAACCCCGTGTGGTCGCCGGACGGCGGCTATCTCTATTTCTCGAGCAATCGCGGCGGAACGATGAACCTCTGGCGCGTCGCAATCAATGAGGCCACTGGAAAGACCCTGGGGACGCCGGAAGCCGTGACGACACCGGCGGCGTACGCGGGCAGAATTGCGTTCTCGCGCGACGGAGCCGTTATGGCCTACGCCAGCCTTGACTGGCGGTCGACGCTCTTACGGCAGCCGTTCGATCCCGTTCGCGGGCAGAACGTGGGGCCGCCCACCCCGATGATCAAGTCGACACGGCCGATCCGCGATCACGCCGTGTCACCGGACGGGCAGTGGGTGGTCTTCAACGAGACCACTCCCCAGGAGGATCTGATCGTCTCGCGGGTCGATGGGCGGGAATACCGGCGCTTGACCGACGACCCGGCGCGCGACCGCGGACCGGCGTGGGCGCCCGACGGCCAGACCATCTACTTCTATTCCGATCGCAGCGGCCGGTACGAGCTGTGGAAGATCAGGCCGGACGGGAGCCCGCCGCAGGTGATGACGAAGGACTCCAACTCGAACTTCCCGGTCGTGTCGCCGGACGGCAGGCGCGTCGCCATTTCGGGCGTGTCGGCCACCGGAATGCAGATTCGGGACACGAGTCTCGGCCCGGAGGCTCCGAATACGTTCGAGCCCGCGCCGGGATCGGGAGAGATCCTCTGGCCGTTCAGCTGGTCGCGCGACGATCGGCTGCTGGGGATTGTCGTCACGTCTCGAGGCACGATTGCCGGCGTCAGCGAATACGACGTGGCCAGGAAGCAGTACCGGGTCGTGCCGGCGGAGTACCGCGCGTTCGTGATGCCGCGATGGCTGCAGGACGGCCGGCGGTTTCTCATCAGGGGTCCGGCCGGGATTGATTTGGTCGACGCGGCGACGGGGGCGCGAAGGCAGGTAACCGCCGTCCGCGGCTATATGATTGGCGGCAGCCTGGGCGTCAGCACCGATGGTACCTGGTACTCCTACACGGAAACCGGGACCGAAGGCGATATCTGGATTGCGCGGATCAGCAAGTAGCGCCCATCACTCCTGTCGCAATGCGACCGATGGCTCGACGGTGGCAGCCCGGCTGGCCGGAATGAACGCCGCCGCTCCGCTGACCGCCACCAGCAGTCCAATCGACGCCGCTTCGGCTACATGGAGCATCTGACGCCCGACGAACACCGGCTGGCACTGGTCAGGTCTGAAACGCGGGATCGAACAGGCCGCGAGCTGGTTCCATCAAGAAGAGGCCCACCTGTCCTAATGTTCTGCGGACCACGAGATTAGAGGTTGACAGGCAGCTGACCCATATGTACCATGTCGATGGATGGTACATATGGTTGATACTACAGAGGTCTTCATTGACCGCCTCGGCCCGCCCGCGGAGACCCAGCTCGTGCGGCAGATCCGGGACGCCGTGCTGGGTGGCCGCCTGGCGCCTGGAGACGCACTGCCGTCCGTCCGGCAGCTGTCACGTGAGCTCGGCCTCGACGGCCTGGTCGTGGCCGACGCCTACCGGACGCTCGCCCACGACGCCGTCCTGCGTCGCGGCCGCGGCGGGCCCGTCATCGACCCTGACAGCGTCGCGACCCTGCACCGGCTCTCGGCACGCTCGCTGACGCGGAAAGTCCAGGCTGCCTTGACGACGCCGATCCATCTCGCGACGGGTCGCCTCGAGGTGCTCGGAGACTCGATGCCGCTGGTCGACGCCGGCGGCGACCTCATCGACGTGGTCGACCAGAGCGACACGGTCCACATGTTCCTGGGGGATGTTGTCGGGCACGGCGCCGGTGCAGCGCTGGCGATGGCGATGATTCGAGCGTCGATCCGCACGAGCCTCCGGTGGGCGCCGGACCTGACGCGAGTCCTCGAAGACGTCAACGAGATGCTCCGCGTGACGACCGCCGACCGGGTGTATGCGACGGCGGCCGCGCTGCGAGTCGACCAGGCCGGCCATCTTCAGTACGTCCTGGCCGGTCATCATCACATCGCGCACTGGCACGCCGGAAGCTCCCGGGTTTGCCGGCTCGACCGGCACCAGCCAGCCCTCGGGCTGGTTGGCGGCACAGGGTGGGTGGCCCACCGCGTCGTGCTCGGCCCGGGCGACCTGCTGGCCGTCTACACCGACGGGCTGCACGAGACTTCCGATCGGCGCGGCGCGCTGCTCGGCCACGAGGCCATCGAACATCAGCTCGGCGAGGTGGCTCGCCGGCCGCTGGGCGAAGTCCGCCAGGCAGTTCTCGACCTCGTCGAGCGCCACGGACCACAACTCGACGATCGCGCGCTTCTCCTTGCGCGCCTGAGCTGACCCATGGACATCGTCATCAACCTCGACTCGCCCGTCGCCGTGTTCACGCAGCTGATTGGCCAGATCAAGTCGGCGGTGAAGAGCGAGATCCTCCGGCCGGGCGATCCGCTGCCCTCAATCCGGCAGCTCGCCAGCGACCTGAACCTGAACAACAAGACCGTCGCCAAGGCCTACCGGCTGCTCGAACGTGATGCCGTCATCCAGACGCGCGGCTATCGCGGCACGTTTGTGCATCCGGACGCCAAGACCAACAGCGCCGTCGACCTGCACTCCTGGGTTCGGAAGACGCTGGAACAGACCATCGACGAGTTCCGATCCGCCGGCGTGACCGACTCTGAAATCCGCAGCGCGCTCACCGACGTCATGAACCGTCGCGCGCCGCGAGGTGACTCACATGCCTGATCACACCTTGTTCCTCGTCGTGTTCCTCTGCCAGGTGCTCCTCGTGTCGCTGTACCTGCCCTGGAAGATCCTGGCCCACATCACGCACGTCCTGGAGACGCATCCACCGGCCGACTACCCGAGGCTCTACCCGCGCCCGGTCGAGCACTACGCGCGCTCCCGGCGACGGTTCTGGATGCTCAGCTTGACGGTACTGGCGGTCGGCCTGGCGTTGCTGGCCTGGCTCGGAGTGATGCCGGAAAGCCGGGACTGGGCCGGCCCGATCGCGCTGGTCTATTTCCTCCTCCAGCTCGCGCCGATTGGACTGCTCGACTGGTCGCAGCTCCGCGAGGCGCGCCTGATGCGGGAACGGTCCGCCGTCCGTCGCGCCTCGCTCGAGCGCCGGCGCCTGCGCGACCTCGTTCCGCCGGGCATGCTCGGCGCCGCCCTGATCACCTATGCTGGTTTCGTCCTGCTCATCGCCTGGCTGCGGCAGTTCGACTATCCCTGGTTCGGCGGCTGGTGGAACGTCGTCGTCATCACAATTGGCAACCTGATCCTCTGCGCGATTGCCGTGAAGCAGATCAACAGACCTCGTCGCAATCCTCACGAGGCGCCGGCCGACCGAAAGGCGCGCACCCGGGTACTCGTCACCGCGATGCTGCTGACCAGCATCGCCGCAACCGTGTTCGTGAGCCTGCACATCGGCCTGGCGGCGTTCGACCAGCGCGGGCTCCAGCCGGCCGCCCAGAGCGTCTACTTCCAGCTCCTCGCCGTCATCACGTCGCAGATCTACCTGGTGCGCGCGGCGGACTACGACGCCTACCGCGAGGACCCGGCCACCGTCTGACCATCAGGCCCACGAGGCGGGCGCCAGGCGCCGGCCCGGGCCCAGAGGTCGATGCGCTTGTCGACGGCCTTGCCCATCGCCTGTTCAGGCGACATGTACGCCGCGGTACCGAGGATCGCGCTTGGCGCCATCGGCCTGATCGTAGCTGGCGCCGGATTGACATGGGTGCTGACAGCGGGCGCTGCCATACGGTGACCCGCTGTGGCGTGGCGGGCACGGCCACCTCGAGAGAATCGCCGGTCGGCCGGTCAGCATCTCGAACAGCACGCAGCCGACGTCGGCCCTCGACCAGCTCCATGACGAGCGCCTGCCGGCCGTCGGCCTCTTCGATGCCGTAGATGTGCGCGATGTTCGGGTGGTTCAGACTCGCGAGCACCTGCGCTTCACGGCGGAAGCGGACAAG
>DATIEW010000624.1:0-9806 GCA_035455585.1 Vicinamibacterales bacterium
CCGGCGAGAAGTCCCACTGCCCCGGCAGGCCGAACGTGCCACGGATCAGGAGCCGGTGTCTGACGTCGGTCGAGGCCTACACGAGATACGTCGAGCTGATCCCGAATCGCGATCCGAACGGCGAGGCGGCCTGGACGCGGGTCCACATCGGCTTCCTGCGGTCGTTCAAGGGCCGCCAGCCGCTGGACATGGGGCCCGGCGCCGACGCGCGCGTCTGGACCGTTCCCATCAGCATCGAGGACGACAAGGTGTTCGTCGAGGCCCGCATCAACGGCGGGGCGCACACGCTCGTGCTGGATACCGGCACGGAGCAGACGACCATCTCGGTCGACGTCGCCCGGCGGCAGCGTGTCGTTCCCATCAGCTCCGTGAGGGCCGCCGGCGTGGGCGAGATCGGCGTGCGCAGCCTGCAGGTCGGCCGGATCGATTCGCTCCAGATCGGCGATCTCACCGTGCGCAACGTACCCTGCCTGATCAAGAACCCGCCGCTCGGCGGGCTGCCACGGAGGGAATCGGAGACCTTCTCGCCGCTGGCGCTCGGCCTGTCGATGCGCGTCGATTATCGCCGCCGACAGCTCGTTCTGGCGCGCAACCTGATTCCCGCGGCGCGTACCGCGCATCGCCTGCCGTTGCGCCTGCACAGGCTCGCAATGGTCGGCGGAACGCTGAACGGCACGCTGCGGGCGGCATTCGTCATCGATACCGGCGGCCAGGTGATCTCGATCAGCCACACGACGGCCGGGCTCATCGATCCCGGTGCGAACGTCCGTCACATCCCGTTGAGGGTGTACGGCACGTCAGGATGGGACAAGGACGCGTTCCTGCTGCCGGACGTCGATCTCGAGCTGAACACGGTTCGTTTCGACGGCATCCCCGTTGTCGTTCTCGACCTCCGCGCGCCGAGCGCTCTCCTCGGGTTCCAGCTCGGCGGGATCCTGGGACACAAGTTCCTCAGCCCGTACACCGTGAGCATCGATCTGGCGCGGAGCGTCGTGGAGCTCGAGCCGTAAGTGTTCGGCTACTTCTGAACGCGGTGCGAGAACCCGCTCATTGCGGAGTAGAAGAAGCCTCTGAAGTGCGGGCTGCGCTCGTTGTGGCAGTCGGTGCACACCTTTTCGGGCGGCTTTCTCGACAGCCCCTTCGTCACCGTGGGATCCGCGGCGTGCGCGGCGCCCGGGCCGTGGCACGATTCACACTGGATGCCCGCGTTGACGATTCGGCTGCCCGTGCGCACCGGAGTCTTCGGACCGGTGAGGTGGCAGCCCACGCATTCCTGCTCCCGCTCTGACGCAGACAGGCGGTCGAGCGCCCGCGCGTGTTTCGTGGCGGCCCAGGCCTTGTAGATGTCCTGGTGGCACTTCCGGCACGCCTCGTCCCACACATAGCCATCGGCCTGCGGCGACGGCTGCTGCGGAGAAAGAGTCCGCGCGCGTCCGTCGATGCTGAACAGGCTGGCGACCGACGCGATCGCAGCCGCTGCGGCCCACGACGAGTAGTTCATGCGCATGTTCGTCACGGCGGGCAGGTCAACGCGCGCCGTCCTCGCAGTGTCCCCTCACAATTCGGATGCCACCCGACGCGCGCCTGGAGATCGATGGAAAGGGCCGGCTGGGGCGTGATCTCGACTGTGAATCCGCCGCGCGGCCAGCCTGCCAGGCGCGGATTGCCGACATCGGTCCCCCCACCTGCCGGAATTCCGTCAGAGTCGTGAGTTCCAAAAACTCAGAACTCGAAACTCATAGCTTCGTATACGCGAGCGCGCGCTCCGCGATCGGGCCGGCCTCCGCAATGCACGAGTTGATCGATACACCCCGGTAGGAGTTGCCGGCGAGGAACAGCCCGGGGCGTGATTCGAGGAGTGCTTCGATCTGCTGCAGGCGATCGCGATGCCCGACGTCGTACTGAGGGATGCCACGGGGATGGCGGATGATCCGGACGAACTCCGGTCCGGCCTCGAGCCCCATGGTCGTCCGGAGGTCCGCGCGCACAGCGCCGACGAGCTCATCGTCTTCGAGCTGCACGGCTCCGTGGTCGAGGGCGCCGCCGATCATCGCCCGGATGAGCGCCTTGCCTTCGGGCGCGCGCTTCGGGTAGATGCTCGTCTCCCAGAGGGCGCCGAGCAGCCGGATGTTCTCGCTCCGGGGAACGAGGAAGCCGAAGCCGTCGAGCGGGCCCCTTTCGCCGGCGATGACCGCCTGGTCGTAGCCCAGGCAGACGACGGCCAGGGGCGCCGTCGGGATCTCCAGGAGCAGCGATGCCAGCGCCGCATCGAACGGGCGGATGATCTCTGCGCTCTCCGAGGCGGGCCCCGTGAGGATCACGGCGTCCGCTTCCAGGGCGCCTGCGCTCGTGGCAATCGAGAACGGGCCGTTCACGCCTGACGGGCGCCGCCGGATCGAGGTGACGCGGGCAGAGGTGCGGAGCGATGAGCCGAGCGCATGTGACAACGCCCTGACGAGGTCTTCCATCCCGCCGTCGAA
Source organism: Vicinamibacterales bacterium (assembly GCA_035455585.1). Lineage (GTDB taxonomy): Bacteria > Acidobacteriota > Vicinamibacteria > Vicinamibacterales > 2-12-FULL-66-21 > DATIEW01. Next base: position 2,481 of record DATIEW010000624.1, read on the forward strand.
CGAGGTCAGCCGCCCCGCCGGCGCGCCCGCGGCGTCGTTCCTGGTCCGCCGGTTCCGCGTCGCGATCAGCGCGCGCACGAGGCTCCCGTAGTCGGTCTCGAGCTGCCACATCGTTGGAAAGCAGGCGCGCAGCGACAGCGTTCGGGCGTTGCCGGCGAAGATCCCGGACACCATCGAGTCGACCATCACCGCCGCGGCTTCCCCGCCGATGCGGCGCGCCGCGAAGTCGTGGATCGTCTCGTCGACGGACGGTCGTTTCCCGGCGAACGGTTCGGCGAAAACGCGGAGCTTCCCCGGGAACGACAGGAGGCCGGTTGTGAGGAACGTGAGCGGAGACGCCGGCACCTCGTGCAGCCGGCCTCTTCTGAAGATGTAGCGGCGCCGGGCGGTAATCATGCTCGGCCGCAGGGCTCCTTCGATGCCGAGATCCTTCACGAGCGCGAGTGTTTCCGGGACATTGTCGAGGAATCCATCCGGTCCCCACTCGCACGTGTAGCCGTCGACGACCTCCGAACGGATGTTCCCACCGGGTCGGCTGCGCTGCTCGAGGACGGTCACCTTCGCCCCGGGGTCCCGCTTTCGAATGGCGTAGGCGATCGACAGACCAGCGACACCGCCTCCCGCGACGACGATGGACTTCACGAGACCTCCGCCAGGTCCCCGGCGCGGGACGGCTGGACTGCGGCCACGTGGTCGGCGACGAGTCCGGCCAGCGCGTCGATGAACAGCGGTTGTGTATTGAGCGCCTCCGGCCGGTAGTAGCCCGTGATGCCGACCCTGGCCGCCGTTTCGCGGAACAGGATGTCGACCTCGTACAGCGTCTCGATGTGGTCGGACACGAACGACAACGGCACGATCAGCAGGTCGGTCACGCCCTGGCGGCCCAGGTCGGTGATGACCTCCTCGGTGCCGGGGCCGAGCCATTTCACCGGTCCCGTCCGTGACTGGTAGGCCAGGAGCTGACGGTTCGGCAGGCTGAGCCGTTCGAGGATCCCGGCGCGCGTCGCCTCGATGTGCCCAACGTACGGGTCGCCCTCGTCCACGAACTTCTGCGGCAGGCCGTGCGCGCTGAAGAGGATGACCGTCTCTTCACGAATCCGGGTCGGTATGCCCTCCCAGGCGCGGTGCACGGTCTCCGTCATGGCATCGAGGTATCGGGGATCGTCCGGGTATGCCTCGATGTGCGTCACCTCGAAGCCACGCGACTGCCACTTCGGATGGCGCAGGACGCGCTCGAACTCGTTACGCGAGGAGCCGGTCGTCGCCTTCGACCAGTGCGGGAACAGCGTCAGCGTGACGATGCGGTGGATCCCCGCAGCGGCGATCGCTTCGAGGGCGTCTTCGGCGGACGGGCGGGAGTACCGCATGGCGATGAACACGTAATACGCCGGGTTGGAGCCCTCGCCTCCGTTCAGCCGTGCCTCGAGCGCACATGCCTGTGCGCGTGTGATCCGGAGCTGAGGCGAGCCGCCGCCGATCGACCGGTAGTTCTTGCGGACCGAGGGCCCGCGCACCTTTGCGATCAGCCGCGCCATCAGGGGCTGAAGCGCCGCGCCGAGCGGCAGCTCGATGATCTCGCGGTCCGAAAAGAGGTTGATCAGGAACGGCTCGACAGCCGCCAGATCGTCGGGACCACCGAGGTTGAAGAGGAGGACTGCGGTCTGCTCGTCTCTGGGCATCATGGTGAAGTCCGTCGTCTGTTCGTTTCGATCCCGCGTCTCGCGTCTCTGCCGGTCCGGCTCAGATCGTCCGCGAGAACACCGGCCGCCCCTGCTGGTGGGCCGGAAGGTAGCGATCGAACGCCATGCAGATGTTCCGCACGAAGAGGCGGCCGCGCGGCATGACCTCCAGCCCCTCTGGCCGGAGCTGCAGGAACCCGTCGGCGACGGGGCCGGAGCCGGTCGAGAGCGCGGCGAGCTCGCTGGCGAAGTACTGCTCGAAATCGATGCCGAACCGCTCTTCCACGTCTGGCCGGCTGACGTGGAAGTTGCACATCAGCTCGGTGATCACATGGCGCCGCACGAGGTCGTCGCGGCTGAGCGCATATCCACGCTCGATCGGGAAGCGTCCGGCTTCGATGGCCTCGTAGTAGGCCGGCAGTTTCTTTACGTTCTGCGCGAACGCGCCGCGCACGTCGCCGATGGCCGACACTCCCGTGCCGAGCATGTCGGGGGCCGGCCGCGTCGTGTAGCCCATGAAGTTCCGGTGGAGACGCCGGGAGGCGGACGCCAGCGCCAGCTCGTCGCCGGGCCGCGCGAAGTGGTCCATGCCGATGGGGTCGTAGCCCCGGCCGAGGAACGTCTCGACTGCCGCGCCGAACAACTCGAACTTCAATCCGGCGTCGGGCAGCTCCCGTGCGTCGATCCGCTTCTGGTGCGGTCGCAGCCAGGGCACGTGCGCGTACGAGTAGACCGCGATGCGGTCGGGCCGCATGTCGACGACCGAGTCCAGCGTGCGGCGGAACGCATCGAGGCTCTGTCGGGGCAGACCGTAAACGAGGTCGATGTTGATCGAATCGAAGCCGATGCTGCGGGCGTACTCGTAAAGGCTGCGCGTCATGGCCTCGGACTGTCGCCGCCCGATCGCCTCCTGCACGCCGGGTGTGAAGTCCTGCACGCCCATGGACAGCCGGTTGAAGCCGAGCGCCCGCAGCACATCGAGCTGCTGCCGCGTGGTCACCCGCGGGTCGATCTCGATGGCGACCTCCGCGTCCGGATCGATCTCGAAATGACTCGAGACGGTGGCGTGCAGCCGTGCGATCTGTGCCGGGCTGAGATAGGTCGGCGTGCCGCCGCCCCAGTGATGCTGGACGACCCTGCGCCGCCGCCCCAGAGCGGCGGCCAGCATGGCAATCTCCCGCTCCAGATAGTCGAGGTACCTCGCGGCGACGTCCCGCTTCTGCGTGATGATGACCATGCACCCGCAGTACGCGCACCGGCTCTCGCAGAACGGCAGGTGGATGTAAAGGGACAGCGGATCGGTCTCCTGGGTCGATGCAGCTTCCAGCCGGACGGCGTAGGCCCGGTCGTCGAACGACTCGTTGAACTCTACGGCCGTCGGATACGAGGTGTACCGAGGGCCCGGACGGTCGTACTGCCGCAGCAGCGACGCCACGCTTTCTGCCAGCTGAGGACTCATCAGCGCCTCCTGTCACAAAGACCGTGCCGGGAAGGCTCCGCCCGGCAGCTTCCCCTGAAACCGGCGTGCAAGGCGGGGAGACGCCATAAGTCGCGGGCGCCTGCCGGTTTTCCGGCGGCCCGCCTCAAAGCGGGCCGGGCCGGCCGGTGGTATCCCGGCAGCGCTGAGAAAGAATCCGCGGGAATATGCGAGGAATCCCCCATTCCCCCTTCACGCGAGGAGCCGGTTCCAGAGGTGGCATCGAGGTTGCGGTGGGCGAACGGCGTTGTGTTCGAGACGGTCTCAGCACCGGAAACCGTTCACCCGGCAGCCATGGCGGGCCGCCCCTTCTCGATCGATTCCGTGGTCGTGGGGCGGAGTCCGCGGATGCGGGCCGTGTTCGACTTCGTCAGGGTCATTGCCGACAGCGAGAGCAACGTCCTCATCGTCGGGGAAACCGGAACCGGCAAGGAACTGATCGCCAACCTGATACACCAGTCCGGGCGCCGCCGCCGCAGGCCCTTCGTGGCCGTGAGCTGCGCAATCCTGACCGAGACGCTGATCGAATCGGAGCTCTTCGGGCACGAGCGCGGCGCGTTCACCGGCGCGATCAAGGACCGCCCGGGCCGATTCGAAATGGCCGAGGGAGGCACGATCTTCCTCGACGACATCGACGATGTGCCGGCGTCGGTGCAGGTGAAGCTGCTGCGGGTCATCCAGCACCGGATCGTCGAACGTGTCGGCGGCACGCGCGCGATTCCGGTCGACGTGCGCGTCATCACGGGGTCGAAGCGCAGCCTGAAGCAGCTCGTCGAGGAAGGCAAGTTCCGCGAGGATCTCTACTATCGCCTCAACGTGGTTCCGATCTGGCTCCCGCCGCTGCGCGAGCGGCGCGAGGACATCCCGCTGCTGACGGATCACTTCATGCGCCGCTTCTTCCGCGAGCGCGGGGGAGGCGTACCCGAGATGTCGCCCACCGTACGCGAGGCATTCCTGCGCTACCCGTGGCCCGGCAACGTCCGCGAGCTGGAGAACGCCTGCGAGCGCATCGCCCAGACCTGCACCTGCTCGCAGGTCCGATGCGGCTGCATGCCGGCGAGCATCCTGTTCCATACGCAGCTCGATTCGCCTCCGCCCGTCGAGCAGCAGACGCATCCGGCGGCCGTGTCGCTCGACGAACGCCTGCACGAGGTCGAGTCGCACCTGATCACGTGGGCGCTGAAGGTGAGCCACGGGAACAAATCGAAGGCCGCCGAGCTGCTGCAGATCAAGCGCTCGACGCTCGGGGATCGGATACGGAAACTAGGCCTTGAGAATCTCGAGGCTCACGACTAGGTCCAGCAGGACCCGACAGGACCGCCACCATGTCTACTCCAGCAGGCGCCACAACCCCGATCGACACCTCGGCGTTCGAGATCCGCGTGAACAGCCCGGACACCGAAGAGCTCAGCGCCGCCGATATGAGGCGGCTCTTTCCCGGCAGCGCGCTGACGGGCTCCAGGCTGAACCGGCTTCACGAGTGGCCGCGCGTCAGCGTCGTCTGCGGAAACCAGATCGTGGCTGTCGCGACCTGCCAGAAGACGGACACCGAGCTGCGCGCCGCCGACGTCGGCATCGACGGGTCGTGCGGATGCAGCCTGCGGGTCGTCCTCGACATGCTGGTGGACGCGCTCGAGCTCGCCGGGCTGGCCGGCGGCTGCCGCCGGCTGATCCTGATGCCGCCATCGGGGTCGCCGGATCTGCTCGAGCGGCGTGGATTCACGGCCATCAGCGAGCGCTGCGCGGGCGGGTGGCTGGAGAAGCCCCTGGTCTGATCTCTGTCCCGGCGCTCACTCCCAGACGCATCGCCTCGGTGCCCCCTTTGCCGTCGTCGCGGTTGGTGTGATCATTGGTCAAACGACCGACGGCAGGTGGTCTGTGTGGCGGGGAGCCCGCACGCCTGTCCGCAATCAGGCAACCCATTCCTGAGAGCGCGTGGCACGTCGACACAGATCCGGCCCCCGGCGTAAAGAGACGCATCGACGAAGGCCAGGTCCGAAAGACGCGGCGTCGGCTCCGGGCTGGAGATCGGCTTCGCTCGGGGCGGCCGCCCTGATCGCCGTCGCAGCGCTGACCTGGTCGACCAGCTTCGGCGGCGTGTTTGTCTACGACGACATCCCTGCCATCGTCCGAAACGAGACCATCAGGAGCGTCCCGGCATCTCTCGTCCCACCCCCCGGTATCACACTCTCGGGCCGTCCGATAGCAAACCTGAGTTTCGCGCTGAACTATGCCTTCACGTCAGGAGGTGCCGGCGACGCGCCATCCTCTGATCAGGCCGGATATTCGGCGACCGCTTTTCAGCGGAATGTCTGGAGCTATCACGCGGTCAATCTCGCCGTCCATCTGCTGGCCTCGCTCATGCTCTTCGGCGTGATGCGCCGCACGTTGGACACAGAGCGCCTGAAGCCGTACGCCGGAGACGCGGTGCCCGTTCTGGCATTCACGGTCGCGCTGATCTGGCTCGTGCACCCCGTTCAGACCCAGGCGGTGACATACGTCGTGCAGCGTGCGGAGTCGCTGATGGGGCTCTTCTATCTGACGACGTTGTATTGCGCCATCCGGGCGACCGACGTCACCACGGATCGCTGGCGGTGGTGGATTGCGGCGGCCGTGGCGTCGTGCGCGCTCGGGATGGGCACCAAGGAGGTCATGATCACGGCTCCGGTTATCGTTTGGTTGTGGAGCTGGGTCTTCGCTCCGTCGACGGCGGACGACGCGGTCGTCGTGCGCGCAAGGCGAATCCTGCATTCCGGCCTCGCGGCGACGTGGGTGCTCCTTGCCGGCCTGCTGACGTTCGAGAGCCAGGGTCGCCTGGTTCTCTCGAGAGGTCTTTCCCCGGCTGGACTGGAGGGGTGGACATGGTGGTCCTACCTGCTCACCCAGACGGGGGTGATCACGCATTACCTCGGTCTCGTGTTCTGGCCGTCGCCCCTCGTGTTCGACTACTACGACTGGCCTCAGGCGCAATCGCTGACCGAGGCTGCGCCCCGGGTCGTGTTCATGGCCGCCATGACCGGTCTGACCGCGGTCGCTCTACTCCGTCGAAACGCGCTGGGATTCGCCGGGGCCTGGTTCCTGCTCATCCTCGTGCCGACCTCGAGCGTCTTTCCGATCTCGACCGAGATCGCCGCCGAACATCGACTCTATCTGCCCATTGCCGCTCCGATCGCCGTGACCGTCGTTGGAGTCTTCGCGGCCGCCCGTCGATTCGCTGGACGTCCGGGAATGCCAGCGGGCCCGGTCAGCCGCAGAATCCTGACTGTTACGGCGACGGCTGCTCTGGTGATCGTGGTGGCAGGGCTGGCCGCGGCAACCCGCGAGCGGAACCGCGATTACTGGACCGATGAGGGCCTCTGGCAGGACACTGTGTCGAAGCGGCCTGGGAATGCGCGCGCCCGCATCAACTACGGCATCGACCTGATGTCGTCGCGCCGCTATACCGAGGCCGAGCAGCAGATGCGGGCGGCCATCGAACTCCCGGCGGACCTGAAGACACGCGCCCAGGCACACCTACAGCTTGGTTCCGCCTTGAGCGCGCAGGGCCGTGTCGACGAGGGCGTCGCGCACCTGGAGCACGCGCTGCGGCTCGATCCGGCGATCAGGGAGGCGGACGCGATCCTCGGACAGGCGTACTCCGAGAGAGGCGACCTGTCTCTCGCCTTGAAACACCTGCGGCGGGCCGTCGATCGCGTGCCCGACAATCCATGGCTGCTCCATCGCACCTCGTGGCTCCTCGCGACCGCGCCGGACGAGGAACTCCGCGATGGTGAGCTGGCCGTCCGGCTCGCCGAGCGGGCCGAGCGGCTGACGGCCGGGCAGGAGCCGGCGGTTCTGGAATCGCTCGCCGCGGCGTATGCCGAGGTTGGCCGGTTCGAGGACGCGGGCGTGGCCGCGCGACGCGCGCTGGCGCTCGTGCGGGCGGCGGGTCAGCTCGACAGCGCGGCAACCCTGATGCAGCACCTGACGCTGTACGAGCGGCGCGTCAAGCTGCGCGTGCACCCAGCGTCCCCGCTCGATGGACCCGCACCCAGGCAGAAGTAGAGCTGGGAGCTAGCCCGCATCATTCATGAACTCCGGATCGATGAAGGCCCGTTCGCGTAGAAAGCCGTCGGCGCAGGCCGCGCAAACGTGAGTCGGAAAAAACGGCCTGGAGGCACCAGAAATCCG
>DATIEW010000625.1:0-2263 GCA_035455585.1 Vicinamibacterales bacterium
GAAGGTCCCGAACTCGCGCAAGCTCGTGAAGCTGTCGATCGACGTGGGGACCGAGCAGCGGACGCTCGTTGCCGGCATAGCCGAAGCGTACGAGCCGGAGCAGCTCGTCGGCCGGACGATTGTGATGGTGTTCAACCTCAAGCCGGCCAAGCTGATGGGCATCGAGTCGAACGGCATGGTCCTCGCCGCGAGTCCCGACGGCGGCAAACCGACGCTGGTCGGCTTCGACCAGGACGTGCCCCCCGGCGCGCGCGTGCGCTGACGGGGACACTCAACCGTGACTGTCCCCGAGCTCAGCCGTAGGGCTCAGAACCAACTGTCAGCCCGTTAAGCAGCCAAGCGGTGCCGGGGACACTCAACCGTGACTGTCCCCGAGCTCAGCCGTAGGGCAGGGAGCCCGCTGGCCGACAGCGAACCGCTCTCAGCCAGCAGCCAGCGACCCATGATCGACAGTCATTGCCACCTCGCCGACGACGCCTTTGCGGGCGACCTCGAAGATGTCGTGCAGCGGGCGCGCGCGGCCGGCCTGAAGAGTGCGCTCTGCATTCTCTCGGCCGGCGATGAGCAGGAGGCGAGGGCGGCTGCCCGCGTCCGCCAGGTGTGGCCCGCGGTCAGATTCTCGGTCGGGATCCACCCGCACAACGCCGCGCAGTTCGGCAGCCGCGTCGGAGAGATCGCCGAGGTCCTCCCGCGCGCCATCGGCGAGTGGTCGGCTGTCGCCATCGGCGAAATCGGCCTCGACTATCACTATGACTTCTCCCCCCGCCCGGTCCAGCAGGCCGTGTTCGGGGCGCAGACCGCGCTGGCGCTCGCGCTCGATCTCCCCGTCATCGTCCATACGCGCGAGGCGACCGACGATACGTTCGCGATCCTGCGGGAAGCCGGCCAGAGACTCCGCGGCGTCTTCCACTGCTTCACGGGCGACCCGGAGATGGCGCGGGCCGCGCTCGACATCGGCTTCTACATCTCCCTCGCCGGCATCGTCACCTTTCCCAAGGCCGAAGCGCTCCGCGACGTCGCGAAGCTCGTGCCCGCCGACCGTCTGCTCATCGAGACCGACGCTCCGTATCTCGCGCCGGTGCCGCATCGGGGAAAGCGCAACGAACCGGCTTTCGTGGGGCGGGTGGCCGAGACGATTGCGGCGCTTCGAGGCGTTCCGGCGGCGGAGCTCGGCGCCCAGCTGGCCCGCAACTTCGAGGCTTTCGTTGGGCCAACTGTTTCGCACCAAACGGCTTAGCGCGTTGACACTCCCCGCAAAACTCCACTATTCTGGGTCGACCGGAACCCAAAAACGGCACACCCTTTGAGCGATACCGCGCAGAAAACCGTCGCCTCCACCGATCTCGCGCAGATCTTCGGCCCCATCCGCGAGGATCTCGACGCCGTCGAGCAGGAGTTCGTTCGTCACATCCAGTCGCGAGTGGCGCTGATTCCCGAGATGGGGCGCTACATTCAGAAGAGCGGCGGCAAGCGTGTCCGGCCGGCTGTCCTCCTCATGGCGGCGAGGCTCAGCGGCTACAAGGGCGACCGGGCCGTGCTCTATGCCTCGGTGGTCGAGTTCATCCACACGGCAACGCTCGTCCACGACGACATCATCGACGGTGCGGATCTCCGCCGCGGGCGCCTGGCCGTCCACTCGCGCTGGGGCAACGACATCACGGTGCTCCTCGGCGACTACCTGTACATCAAGTCGATGGCGATGGCGCTGACGCAGGACTCGCTGGAGATCATCCGGCTGCTCTGTGATGTCACGCTTCGCATGATCGAGGGCGAGCTCTACCAGCTGACGAAGACCGGCGACGTCGACATCACCGAGGACGAACACTTCGAGATCATCCGGCGCAAGACGGCGTTCCTCTTCGGCGGCTGCGCGCAGATCGGCGGGATGCTCGGCGGCGTGACCACCGAGCAGGAAACCGCCCTCCGCGACTACGGTTTCAACCTCGGGATTGCGTTCCAGCTGGTCGACGACCTGCTCGATTACACGGCGGACGCCGCCGCTCTCGGGAAGCCCGTTGGCGGCGACCTGCGCGAAGGCAAGGTCACGCTTCCGATCATCCTGCTGCTGCGCCGCGGAGGCGCCGAGGCCGACGGCCTGATACGGGACGTCGTCCGGGATCGCACCGTCGCCCCGGAGCAGTGGCGCGACATCCTCAGGCTGCTGCACGAGCATCGCAGCACCGAGCTTGCGTACGAAACCGCGCTCGAATACGCCTCGCGCGCCAAGAGCTGCCTGTCCGCGTTCGCTCCGAGCCAGGAGCGG
>DATIEW010000626.1:0-2201 GCA_035455585.1 Vicinamibacterales bacterium
TGACACCTGCCACCGACCCTGATCCACGTCGGGAAACGGCCGCACGTAGACGTCAAAACGGCCGGACTCACTCGACTGGTAGGCGATCCAGCGGCCATTGGGCGACACTTCGCCGCCCCAGTCGAGGAACGGTGTCTGCACCAGTGGGCGCGCGACGCGATTGCCGTCCTTCAGGGACACCGCCATCAGATCCCAGGTCGCACGATTCTCGACGAAGATGAGTTCGGTCCCGTCATGATTAAAAGACATCGGGATCTGCTGGTTGACGCTCTCGGTCAGGCGATCAGCCGTGCCCGTGCCATCCGCTGCCTGCCAGAAGAGGTTTGCCTTGCCACCGTTGCGCTCCGAGGAAAAGGCGATCCGATCGCCTGTCGGCGTCCAGACGGGCGTCCGATCGGTTCCGGGGTCGAACGTGAGGCGGGCCAACCTCTCCCGGGCCAAGTCCCAGATCCAGATATCGTTCTCCAGGTCCCGGACGTCGAGAGCCACGCGGCTGCCGTCGGGCGAGATCCGGGGATAGGAGTACGGTCGGGGTGGTGCCTCGATCGGTTCCTCCTGTCCGTCGCGATCGACCCACACCAGTGTCCGTTTGGCATCCGCTGCGGCTCCACGAATGTAGACGAGGGAACCATCGCGCGCCAGGGCGAAGTCAGCCGCGCCGCTGGACTTCGTCACGACGTTGTCCAGCACCGGTATCGAGCTGGTCGTCACCCGCCGGCGCTGCAGATCGAACCCGACCGCCCGGAGGGCGCCGCTGACGCCGTAGACGATGTGCCCGGACGCAGCGTAGCGCGGATAGCTCCCGCCCGGAATGAGTATCGTGTGCTCGCGGCGCTCGAGATCGAGCAGCGCGATGTCGAAGCCGGACTCGGACGCGATCGTGAAGAGCACGGCGTCCTCACCGGGCAGGATCTCGGGCCACACGTGGTTGGTGCCTGGATCAGCCCGGCTGATCTCGACCGGCTCCCCGCCCCCGGCAGGGACCTGCCATAGCCCGCTGGAGGCGATCGTGCCGAACACGATCGTGTCGTCCTCGGCCCAGCTGGCGCCGCGCATGCCGCTGGCTCCGACCTCGCAGATGGTGACGGTGGGGCCACCAAGGATGGAGACCTTCTTGAGAAAACCGTCACCATAATCATGAAAGCCGACCCAGGTGCCATCGGGCGAGATGAACGGACCGAACGCCTGACGCAGGCCGGCGAGCGGCGTGACCTCGAGTGAATCCCTCGCGCGGACCGCAAGCTCGCCACCACCCGGGGAAAAGGAGACGACCATATGCGCAGCATCCCGCGAGATGGCGACATCGGGAGAGGTCGACGCGATGAAGATCGACCCACCGGAGGCAGGCGCCGCAAGGAAGCGTGTCAGCGGCGCCGCGGGCGCCGGCACCCTCCACACGGCCAGGCCGGCGAGCAGGCCGCCCGCCACCAGGCCGGCCGCGGCGGCCAGCCACTTCGACGTTCGGGACGCAGTGACCTGACCTGCGGGAGACGCATCGGGCTCGTCCGCAGGCGCCGCCAGCGCGTCATCAATCTCGAGCCTCGCGTCCGCCGCATCCGCGAGGCGCCGCTTGCGGTCCTTCTCCAGGCAGCGTCGCAGCAGTGTGCGGATGGCTGGCGGTGTGCCGGCCGGCAAACTCGTCCAGTCGACGCTGCTCCCGAGGACGCCGACCAGCGTGTTCGACACGTCCTCGCCCCCGAAGGCGCGCCGGCCGGTGAGCATCTCGTAGAGCACGCAGCCAAACGCCCAGATGTCGGCACGCCTGTCGACCAGTTTGCCCGTCGCCTGCTCCGGCGCCATGTAAGCGGCAGTGCCGAGAACGACGCCCATCTGCGTGGGGTGGGCCGTGAGCGTGGGCGAGTTCGCCATCTCGGACGTTGGTTCACCGGGCGGTTCGACTGCTTTGGCCAGACCGAAGTCGAGCACCTTCACGATGCCGTCGTCGGTCACCTTCACGTTGGCCGGCTTCAGGTCGCGGTGGACGATGCCGCGCCCGTGCGCCGCGTCCAGCGCGTCGGCGATCTGACGGGCGATCGGCAATGCCTCGTCAAGTGACAGGGGCCCCGTCCGGATTCGGTCCGCCAGCGTCGGCCCCTCGACTAGCTCCATGACGATGGCGGGCATCGCCGCGCTTCGCTCGAGACCGTATATCTGCGCGATGTTCGGATGGTTGAGCGCGGCCAGGGTCTCCGCCTCACGCT
>DATIEW010000627.1:0-4868 GCA_035455585.1 Vicinamibacterales bacterium
AGATGTTGTCTAGGCTGCGGTGCGCGAGGATCAGCACCAGGTTGGCGGTCTTCCGCCCCACCCCTGGCAGCGTCAGCAGCTCCTCCATCGTCGCCGGCACGCGCCCGCCGAACCTGGTCAGGATCTGCTCGCAGGTCCGCCGGACGTGCACGGCCTTGTTCCGGTAGAAGCTGACCGGGTAGATCAGCCGTTCGATCTCCCCGACCGGCAGCTTCGCCATCGCGCGCGGCGTGCGCGCGGCGCGGAACAGCCTGCGCGATGCCTCGGCGGTCACCGCGTCGCGCGTCTGCGACGAGAGCATCGTCGCCACGAGCACCTGAAACGGATCCTCCTTCTGCTCGCTGGCGATCTTCTCGACGGCCGGCTCGTCGAGGCCGTCGATCGCGCGCGCGAGCCGGCGCATGACGGCCGGAACCCGGCCGCGGGGGATTCGCGGCGGCGGCGGGAGCTTCATACGGGCGTGAGGGGAGGCTGGCCGTCGAGGACCGCAATGACGTTCCTGACGGCCAGCCCGGCCATCGCGGTGCGCGTCTCCCGCGTCGCGCTGCCGAGATGTGGGGCGAGGACGACATTCTCGAGCGAGGCGAGCGACGGATGGAAATGAGGCTCGCGTTCGTAGACGTCGAGCGCGGCGCCGGCGAGAAGGCGTTCCTGGAGGGCCCAGGCCAGCGCCTCTTCGTCGACGATCTGGCCCCTGGCCGTGTTGACGAGGATTGCCGTGCGCTTCATGCGCGCCAGCGCGCGGCGATCGATCAGGTGGCGCGTGGACCTGTCGAGCGGCGCGTGAATGCTGACGACGTCGGAGCTCACCAGCAGCTCGTCGAGCGACAGCTCGTCGGGGCCGGGCGTGCGGCCGGCCCGCGCCGCGTACACCGCGCGCATGCCGAAGGCCGGCGCCTTCTCCGCCACCGCACGTCCGATACGGCCGCGGCCGATGATGCCGAGCTGTTTCCCGCGAAGCTCCATGCCGAGCATGAAATCGAGCGCCCAGCCCTTCCACGCGCCGCGGCGCACCAGCCGCTCCCCCTCAGCGAGCCGCCTCGCGGCCGCCAGGATGAGCGCCCAGGTGAACTCGGCCACGGCGCCGGTCAGGACGTCCGGCGTGTTCGTGACCACGATCCCACGCCGCCGGGCGTGCTCCACGTCGATGTTGTCGTACCCGACGGCGACATTGGCCACGATCCGCAGGCCTGGCGCCGAGTCGAGAACTTCGGCCGAGATCGGATCCGTCAGCAGACAGATGAGCGCGTCCCTGCCAGGCAGCCGACGTTTCAGATCCTCCACGTCGATCGACTGCGGCCCCTCGTACAGATCGACTTCGCAGCGGGATTCGAGGAGGGCGAGAACCGCGGAGGGAATGCGCCGGGTGAGAAGAACGGAACGCATGGCTGAATGCTGAGTTCTGAGTTCGTAGCTTCCGCCTTCAGGCGGAAGCCTTTGCACTGCCCGTGGGTCTTCCGCCTGAAGCCGGAAGCTACGGGTCGATTACTCAGCGTCAGTGCCCGTGTGACTCGCAGTATCCGCAATGCGTGCACTGCACAGACGGCTCGATCAGGCACGGACCCTCCGACTTCGGCAGGACGTACCGGTAGTGGCTGACGTGCTGCGCAGCGAACTTCAGCGGGGTGCCGGCGTCTCGCGGACGGACGTCCCCGAGTCGCTTCGCCAGCGCCTCGCGGACCAGCACGCGAACAGCTCGTTCGTCCATGACGTCCCCGGGGGGCAACGAGAACGGAGTTCTCGGCCCTCTCAGCATTCAGCATTCACTTCGATTGTGTCCACGATCCCGATGACGGCCGCATCGACCGCGGCCGCCTTCTTCCCCAGCGCGTCGCCTGCCGCCCGGCCTTCGATCACGACGAGTACCCTCTCGCCGATGCCGGCGCCGACCGAATCGATGGCGAGCAGAGTTACGCCGCGGGGCCGGTCGTCGAGCGTGGTCGGCTGCACGAGCAGCAGCTTCGCCCCCTCGAGCTTCCTGTTCTTCTGGGTCGACACGACCGTGCCGACCACGCGCGCTATCTGCACGTCGTGTCTGTCCGGATCACGTATGCGGTTCGTACTGCCAGTGATCGACGATCCCGACGATGGTGGCGTCGGTGGGCGGCTCGGCCGGGTAGAAGGGAAACGCCGCCTCCCGCCCCCGGACGAAGAACACGTGTTCGCCGACGCCTGCGCCGACCGAGTCGAGCGCGACGAGCGTGCGCCCGGCCGCCGCACCGTCGCCGCCAAGCGGCTGCAGGACGAGGAGCTTGATCCCCGTCAGGCTCCTGTCCTTCATCGTCGCGACGACCTCCCCGAGCACGAGGGCCAGCTGCACGTCAGGGCGCCTCCTCACGCACCTGAATCGTGTCGACGATGCCCACGATGGCCGCGTCGACCGGACAGTCCTTCATGCCGGACGCCATGCGTGCGGAGCTGCCGCTGACGATCAGCACCGTTTCGCCCACGCCGGCGTCGACCGTATCGACCGCAACGAGGTAGCCGCCGTCCGGCTTCCCCCGGGGATCGGTCGGGCGCGCGATGAGCAGCTTGTTGCTGACGAGCCGCTCGTCCTTGCGCGTCGCCACGACCGTGCCTACGATCTTGGCCAGGATCATCTCGCGTTGGCGGTCGCCTTGCCGATGGGAAGCGCGTCTTCGAGATTGGCGTGCGGCCGCGGGATCACGTGCACCGATACCAGCTCGCCGACCCGGCGCGCCGCCGCAGCGCCGGCATCGGTCGCCGCCTTGACCGCCGCCACGTCGCCGCGGACGATCGCCGTCACGTATCCGGCCCCGATCTTCTCCCACCCCACCAGCGTCACCTTGGCCGCCTTGACCATCGCGTCGGCTGCCTCAATCATCGCGACCAGCCCCTTGGTCTCGACCATCCCGAGCGCCTCACCCATGCTCCCCTCCACGAAGCCGTGAGCTCACCGCTCAAGACTTCACCGCCGATACTCACGACTCAAAACTCAAACTCACGACTTCTTCGTCAGTTCCCTGACCGCATCCTCTATCAGAGCCGTCAGCTCGCGGTATGTTAGCCGAATTTCATCGTCCGGGCCCCGGGGATGTTCAACACTCCGGGGCGTCTGGCCCGTCAGGCGTCGCGGTTCGCGGTCGGCAGGTCGCGGTTCGGTGGCTTCCCCGAGGAGCTCGCTGTCGGGCACCAGGCGCCTGCCGGCGGACCCGGGCGGCGCCTGCACGGCCTGGCATTCGACGCCGTCGACGCCGTCCGGCTCCGGACAGATGGGCGCTGGCGACGCGATGCCGTACGACCCTCTCAGCCCCTGCAGACGGACCACTTCGTCACGCGACAGGAGGCGCTCGCCGCCGAGCATCCGCGCGACCAGGCTGATCTTCGCGAAATGTTCTACGGTCTCCATCTTGTAATACGCGGAAAACAGATCCCCGCCGAGCGTCAGCGCGCCGTGATTGGCGAGCAGCATCCCGTCGTGGGCCTTGACGTACCGCCGGACCGCTTCCGGCAGTTCCATCGTCGACGGCGTGGCGTACTCGGCAATCGGCACGCTGCCGAGCGTGGTCAGCACCTCGGCCAGCACCGCTCGATCGAGCGGAATGCCCGCCACGGCGAATCCCGTGGCGATCGGCGGGTGCGCATGCACGACGGCCTGGACGTCCGGCCGCTGGCGGTACACCTCGAGGTGCATCTGGATTTCCGACGAGGGATCGCGGCCGCCGGCCAGCTTGCGGCCGCCGAGATCCGTGATGCACATCATCGCCGGCTCCATGAACCCCTTGCTGACGCCCTTGGGCGTCATCAGCAGCCGCGTGGCGTCCAGGCGGACGCTGATGTTGCCGTCGTTCGACGCGGTGTATCCGCGCGCGTAGAGCCGGCGGCCGACCTCGACGATATCGGCGCGAAGCTGCTGCTCGGATCGTTCAGGCATGCTCGCGCCTCATCGGCGCTCCCACTGGCGCCGGCACTCCTCCGAGCAGAAGTAGGCGGTCTCTCCGCCGGCTCTGGCCACCAGCGCCCGCGCCGGCGAGACATACACGCCGCAGACGGGGTCGCGGACGAGCCTGACGCCCGCCGGAGGAACGCCGTCCACCTGCCGGTAGCCGGCCCCCTCGAGCACGCCTTTGAGCAGCTTCCAGAGCGCGCGGATGACGAGCAGGATCAGGAGGATCCTGAGGACCCAGGTCACGGCTCACTCCGGCTGGCCTGGCGATTTGGGAGCCGCCGAGGCACCCGTCAGGTCGGGGTGCGCGTTGCGAAGGCCGTCCAGCGCCTGGCGCGCGGCGCGCGCCTCGGGCGTGTCCGGAGCCATGTCAAGGACCCTCTGCCACGCCTGCGCGGCGCCCGCCAGATCCTGCTTCCCGAAGGCGCGGACGATGCCGATGTTGAGCAGCGTCTTGGAGTGCTTCGGATCGATCGACAGAGAACGGTCGAACTGGGCCAGCGCCCTGTCGGCCTGGTTCATGTAGTAGTAGGCGATGCCGAGGTCGGTGCTGGCGTCCGCGTTGCGGGGGTCGACCTTCAGGGAATCCTCGTACCATCGCGCGGCATCTTCGAACCGTTCCGCATCGAAGTACATGTTCCCGAGCTGCACCCTCGTCGCGGCGTCCGCCGGATTGCTCTCCGCCGCGGTCTTCAGCTCCGCAGCACGCGCCTCGTCGAGCGGCACGGCCCGCTGCGCCTGCGCCGGCGGCGGCTGGGACGGGGCTGACGCAGCCTCCCGCGGCGCGGCGCCCTGCTGGCTCCCGATGATCCAGCCCACGAGCACGCCGAAGAAGATCCCGGCCACGCCGAAGAAGATGGAGTCCCTGGACACTAGTCTCTCACCGGGGGACTTCGTCCCCCGGACCCCCTTACACGCTCGCTCGCGGGGCCCCCGCGCCCCGCTCCGCTCGCGTGGCTCG
>DATIEW010000628.1:0-2969 GCA_035455585.1 Vicinamibacterales bacterium
TCAGGGGCACCGACGTCGCAGCGGGCGCCGAGGATCCGTCGAGGTTCGTCGGAACGGTCGATCTCCTGGGCGGGCTGCGCAGCCTGCTTGGCAGTGCTCTGACGATTGGGATCAATGCTCTCCGCAGCGCGTTGCTGTTCGTGCTGATCCTGTGTCTGTTGCGAGTGCTGCTGCGGCGCCAGTGGGCGGCTGCCGTGTCATTCGTGCTGCTGTTCTCGCTGCTGAACGCGCTGCCGAGCGGCAACACGTGGGCTGACGTGGCCCGCGCCGTTTCCTTCTTTACCCTCTTCGCCTTCGCGGTTCTGCGCTGGGGGCTGACGTCCATCTTCGTCGGCGTGTTCGCCGCAGACCTGCTGCTCAACACCCCTGCAGTCGCCGAGCTTTCCTCGTGGTACGCAGGCGGGGTCGTCCTCTTTCTGGCGATTCCCATCGCACTGGCAACGTGGGCGCTCTACACGTCTCTGGCGGGACGGCCAGGTTCCGTGTAGAGAGAGCATGTCAACTCCCAATCGCCAACTCCCGAGTACCAAGGCACGTCCATCCGTCTTTCTGGAACGTTGGGAGTTGGGAATTGGAAGTTGGGAGTTGACACCGGCCTGCTGCCGGAGGCGGTCAGTTGAAGATCACGTTATGGCTGTGAATGCCGGCGTCGGGGGAGTCGTCCGTCGAGGATAGCTTCGACACGCGCTGACCTGCGCCGATCTGCATGACTTCTGCGGCCGACAGCTCCACCGTGTGCGGGTGGGTGGCCGACCCACGGATGTTCAGCACGACAGCATTACCGGTCATGATCTCGGCAGCCGTGATGACCGCGTTGTGGCCGTGATTGGCGCTCACGGTTCCGGAGCGCCCGCCCTGGCCCGGACTCGGCGACATCGGCGAATCGCCGTCTCCGCACCCCGAGATGGTTATCGTCACGCCGCTGAGAATCGCCAGAACCGACTGAACCGTGAACGCGCGCCGCTCCGGGCTCTCGGGGTCGGACGGAAGATCCAGGGACTTTTTCTTCACGGCGGGATTGGCAGCAAGATCTGCACCGGCCGTGTGATCATGGCCTGCGCGGCTTCCGTATCTCATCTTTGGGGCCCGGCTTACGCGAGACGTAAACACTTTCGAGACGAGGAACCTCATGAAGACGCACCGCACACTGATCGCGGAACCGCGGGCCATCGTCCTCGAGCCCTGATCAGCCGTGGCTGCCTGGTCGGATCTCAGGTACTCGGCGAGGAGCCTGACACGAGCCCCCGGCTTCGCCGTCGCATTGTGGCTCACGATCGCCCTGGGCATCGGCGCCAACGCGTCCGTACGAGGGTTCATTCGCGGATCGGTGGACCGCGGCGTTCCGCTCTCTGACGTGGAAGGGGCCGTCTCGCTCTTCGCGCGCGGCTCAGGTGATACGTTCGGCCCTGTCTCGTACGACGACTATCTGCTCCTCAAAGCTCAGCTCAGTGAGCTCGAACTGCTCGGGGCCGTCCGCGAGCTGCACCGCCACGTCGACATCGACGGCCGCTCCTCGATCATGGCCGTTGCCGCGGTGACCCGCGAGGTAGCGGAGCTGTTGAACCTCTCCCTCGACGATGGCGTCGTCGTCAGTGATCGCGTGAGGCGCAGCGAGCTGTACCGGAAGGCGCGCGTTCACGGCGAGCCAGTACGTATCGATGGAATCGACACACGCGTGGCCGGCGTCGCGCCCGACTGGCTCGAAGGTCTCTACGCGGGCCGCCCGGTCGATATCTGGACGACGCTGCCGGAGGAATCGCTGCGGGATTCCGATCGCGGCAGCAGGACGTTCTGGGCGCTCGGCCGGCTGCGGCCAGGCGTTTCGGTGGAAGAAGCCCAGGCTGCCGTGAGCGCGAGGCGGAGCGCCGCCGACGCAATCGCGGTGCTGCCCTACACGGGCATCGCACCGGAAGTCGCGGGAGGGATGGCGCGGATCGGCAGGCTGCTGCCCATAGCCGCTGGCGCGGTGTTCCTCATCGCGTGCACCAACATCGTGGCCTTTCTGCTCGCGCGTGCGTCCGCGCGCTCGCACGAGACGTCCGTGCGCGTCGCTCTCGGCGCCAGCCTCTGGCAGCTCGGCCGGCAGCTGCTGTCGGACAGTGCTCTCATCACCGTCGTCGGCGGCGCAGTCGGCGTGCTGCTGGCCTACTGGACCGCGCACGTCATTCCCGCGCTCTTCTTCGAACAGGACGCCGAGCGGCTCGTGTTCTCTCCCGACGTTGCCGGCATCTTCGCGGCATCTGCTGCCTGTGCGGGCATCACGATCGCGTGCGGGCTCACACCCCTCGTCGAAACCCGACACGATGACCCTGCCGCGGTCCTTCAGCGCGAGGGCACCGGTGTGTCACGTGCCCAGCGCCGGGTCCGCTCCGGTCTGGCGGTGTCGCAGATGGCGTGCTGCTCTGTGCTGGTGATTTCGACGGCGCTGCTGTTAGCGGCCTTTCGGGCGGCGCTGAGGACAGGCGCCGGCGACCGGCTGGGCCGGCCGATCCTCGCCACGCTTCAGGCGAGTCGCGGCTTCGATCGTCCGGACCTGGGCCTGACGTACTTCAGGAACGCGGAGCAGGCCGTGGAGTCCCTGCCGGGCGTCTCGGCGACGGCCTGGGTCGGGACCCTGCCGGGCGGCCGGCCGATGTGGTCGGCCATCCGCGCCGAACCGCCTCACCTGCCGCGGCGCGAGGTCATGCTGGACGTCGCCCTGTTCACGCCCCGGTCGCTCGCGCTCGTTCATCTGCCCCCGGTCGCCGGGAGGATGTTCGGTGGAGCCGACACGATCCACTCGTGCCGGGTTGTTGTCGTCAACGAGGAGGCCGCCCGGGCGCTTTTCGACGGGGACGCGGTCGGCCGCTCGATCGAGGATCCAGCCGGCGAGCACGCAGAGATCATCGGCGTCGTCCGCACACGCCGCCGGGCGCGGACCGATGCGCCGAGCCGTCCGACGGTCTACTACTACGCGGAGCAGATCGGAA
>DATIEW010000629.1:0-4509 GCA_035455585.1 Vicinamibacterales bacterium
TGGGTCGTCCAATCGAGTGGGTGATGGACGTCGTCGAGTTCGTCCCTGCGCGGCGGCTGGCAATGCACGCCGTCATTAGCCCGTTTCCGATGGACGTGACGTACGAGCTCACGCCGACCGACGGAGGGACCCACGCCACGATCCGGATCCAGGGCGAGGCGGGTGGGATATATGGGCTGCTCGGTCCGTTGACACCGATGATGGTCCGTCGCTCGGTCCAGTCAGACCTTGGTCGGCTCAAGCGAGCGGTCGAGAAGAATCGGGGCCTATCGCCGATGCGGTGACAGGCGGCGCCGAGCGGATACCTTAGGTCTCGAGGTGCCGAAGCGCGTCGGCGGTGGCCAGCGGTTCGATGGGATCCCCATTCGGCACGCGCCAGTAGCATGCTGTCCGTCGGCGGAGGACAGTCGGTGGACGAGCACTCAGAAGACTTGACCCAGGCGCGGCAGGCCTATGCGGCTCGGGACTGGACCGCCGCCGCGTCGCACTTCGACGTCGTTGCGGCCGACCGGTTCAGCGCAGACGATCTCGCCGCGTACGCCGATGCCGTGTGGTGGCTGGGTCGCATCGAGGACAACCTGCGGCTGAATGCCGCGGCGTACGACGCCTTCCTGGCCGACTCACGACCGGTCGAAGCCGCAGGTACCGCCCAGGTGCTTGGCATCTTCCACGTGTCGCGGGGCGACGAGCCGCTCGGCCTGGGATGGATCGGGCGCGCCGGACACCTGCTGGAGGGAGTCCCGGAGTCTCCGGCGCACGGCCTCCTGCTGCACCTGACCAAGGTCGAGCCGAGCCTTCAGGCGGGGCAGCCGGCGGCGGCGGTGGACGCAGCCCGCCGGATCCGGGAACTCGGCCGCCGGCTCGGGCAGCCCGACCTGGTGGCCATCGGCCTCAACGGCGAAGGGCGCGCCCTCATCAAGTCCGGCCAGGTGGTCGATGGGTTGAGGTTGCTCGACGAGGCGATGGTCACTGTCTTGGACGGCCGGCTCGCCCCGTTCATCTCGGGCACGCTCTACTGCCACACCATCGCGACTTGTCACGAGGTCGCCGACATCCGCCGCATGAGCCGCTGGATCGATCTGACCGAGCGGTGGCTTGCCACGTTCCCCGCAGCGGTGGCGTTCGGAGGCCTGTGCGCGGTGCACAGGGCTCAGCTCCACGTGTTCCGAGGCGAGTGGGGCGAGGCCGAACGCAAGGCGCTCGGGGTCGTGGCGGACCTCGACGCCAACCGGATCGACTATGCCGCAGAAGCCTGGTACGTGGTGGCCGAGGCGCGCCGGTTGCGCGGCGACCCGGGTGCCGCCGCAGCGTTCGACGAGGCGCACGCCCGCGGGCGCGACCCGCAGCCCGGGCGCGCACTGCTGCGGCTCCGAGAGGGCGATCCGGCGGGTGCCGCGATGTCGGTCCGCGCGGCGTTGGCGGCGGTCGGCCCCGACCCGTTGCGCCGGGCGCCACTCTTGGCAGCAGCGGTCGAGATCGCCATCGCCGCGGGACGGCTGGATGACGCAGCGGCTGCAGCCTCGGAGCTCGCGGAGGCGGCCTCGATGTACGCCACCTCGGGGCTCGAGGCGATGGCCGCCGACGCGCGCGGCACGCTGATGCTCGCCGAGAACCGCCCCGCGGAGGCACTCCCAGCGCTCCGCGAGGCGAGTCGGCGCTGGCACGAGCTGGGTGCGGCACACGACGCCGCCAGAACCTCTGTCCGCCTCGCGGAGGTCTACCACGCGCTTGGCGACGAGGCGTCAGCGGTCACGGAGCGCGCGCGGGCGGAGGCAACGTTCGAGCGGTTGGGAGCGCACCGCCCGGCGCGAAAACGGCCCGACGGACTGACGCAGCGCGAGTGCGAGGTACTGGCACTCGTGGCCGACGGACGATCCAACCGGCAAATCGGCGAGGCGCTCTTCATTAGCGACCGCACGGTCGCCCGGCACCTGACGAACATCTTCACCAAGATCGATGTCACCTCCCGGACTCAGGCCGCGCGCTACGCCATCGACCACGGGCTGACCGTCTCGCTCTGAGGATGTCGCGGCTGCGTAGAACCGCGTAGATCGGCCGCCGCGGATTGGTCAATCGCGCCGATGCGAGCTGGTCGCGCCGCGGCCTAGCGTCCCGGTGGACGCGCCGAAGGCCGGCGCGGCGACCGTCGACGAGGGCCGAGATGATTGACGAGCGGATCCACCAAGCCGTTTCCGCCGACGGCACCGAGGTCGTCGGACGAGTACAGGGACGGGGGCCGGCGCTGGTCCTGGTGCACGGCGGGCTCGGCGACGGCGAGGTCGCATGGGAGGCTTTGCTCCCCCACCTGACCGACCGGTTCACCTGCTACCTCCCGAGCACCCGCGGCCGGGGCCTGTCAAGCGACAACCTAGACCACTCACCGCCGCGCCTCGAGGAGGACGTCATCGCGTTCGTCGACAGCATCCGCGAGCCGGTTTCGCTGGTCGGTTGGTCGGGCAGCGGAGCGTGGGTGCTCGGCGCCGCCGCGCGCAGCAGCTCCGTGGCTGCCGTCGCCCTGTACGAGCCCGCAGTGGTGTCGGTGATGCGCGACGGCGACCTCGCCCGTACGTTCGCCACCATGGAGCAAGTGGGTATGGCAGCTGCCGACGGCCGGCTCGTGGATGCGATGCGCGCGTTCGCCGCGTGGATTTGCACGGACCGTGAGATCGCCGCCGTGGAGCAGACGGAGTTCTATGAGCGGTGGGCAGGCCGCATCCCTGCGATGCTCCGGTTCGTGCAACAGGATGCGTCGTATGCGGGGCCCAGGTCGACCGACCCCGAGCAGCTCCGCACGATCACCGCGCCGATCCTGCTCCTGCGTGGCCGGCAAACCCAGCTCGGCACCTGGTTCGCCGATGCGGAGCGGCACATCGTCCAGCAGGTCTCCGACGCGCATGTCCGCGGGCTGCCGGGCGTCGGGCACTTTGCACCGCTGCTTGCGCCAGAGCGCATCGCCATCGAACTGATCCGGTTCTTCGCTTCGACCGCGCTGCAATCGATCCGGCAACCCGCCTGACCGCCCTTGGCACGTAGAGGAAGGGACCTGTGCGGTCGGGCGAGAGCAACTGCCAGATTCACCGCCGCCCGATCAAGGTCGGCGGCGGATGAACCTAGCGACGGACGTCCGGTGCGTGCTGCGGGGTACCGCATGCTCGCTTCGTTCGGGTGTACGCGAGCCCGCGCAGCCCACGCCGATGCAACGACCGGGTCGAGAGCGTGAAGGCGAAATAGACAGCCTGGGCCGAGGGCAGCTGAACCGCAATGGATCGAGTAAGGGTTCAGGCCCATGTCTTCACATTCGCCCTGGCACCAGGCGTGGGAAACGGCGACAGGCCGACCGATAAGGTTTCGCATAAGAGTTCAACCGGCCAGCGGTTAACAGCCGCGGGCCTTCATCCCCGAATCGTGCTCAGAAGCGGCCGTCCGGCGTCGGGTGAGAGTCACGCTGAGAGTCACGCACAGCGTTGGCTGGTACCGCATACCGGACTCCAGGTGAAGTGTCCCATTCGTCTCAGGCGCGTTCACGGAGTACCTCCAAGAGACGCATGAGACACAAGAGATAGGATCCATAAGGGACCAGATAAGGGACCAGACAGTCCGGCTGAGGGGCTTTCGCCGCAGGTCAAGACGGACGCATGACGGTCGTGGCGATGGCCGACCTCGCCGCTTGCCGATTAGCCGTGGACTCGCTGGCTTCCGATGCACTAGAAGCATCGTGGGAGGGCTTCAGCTCGGCTGTCGTCATCGACGCGCTTTCTCCACTCGAGTAGGTGGAGCGATCGTCTTCGCTACTTGGGCACCGTCCACGGGGCTCTAGGCGGCCCACAGGTGACTTTCGAGCCAGTCGACATGTGTGGGCCGACGACCTCTGAGTAGCCCGCGATTCATGCCGGAGCTCGACGACTCGATCGATCGGCGCAGGATCAGTCCCGCGGAGGCAGCGGCGGGCCCACGACCTCCTGAGAGTATCGGCTCATGACCTCCGTGAGCGCCTGGCGATCGAGGAATTGCTCGTCGCCAGGGGGCAGCCCGACGAAGCCGGCCGGCTTCCCGCCGTCGCGGAAGAACCCCTCGACGCCGGCCGGCCCGAAAAACAGAAGCAGCCGGGCCTCGGCCGAGTCCACATGGAAGCCGTGGGCGACGTTGCGGGGTCCATAGACGAGCGATCCGGCGACCGCTTCGATTACCTCATCGCCGTGCCGTACGCGGACCTCGCCCGACAGCACAACGAAGAACTCGTCCTCGGCGCGATGGATGTGGATGGGCGAGGCGAAGCCTCTGGGCGCCAGCAACTCGAGTACCGTGAACCGACCTCCGGTTTGCTCGCCAGTCGCCTTCAGCAGCCCGAGGCCACGGTTGAACCACAGCGCCTCGCCCTCGCCCGGTCCTCGCGCGAACCCAACCCCCGGTTCCAGGACGGACATCCCCTCCTCCTTCGATGGGTAGGCCTCCCTTGTGGGGTCCTCCCGGCGCTCCGCTGGCGCCGGAGCTGCAGAGCATGGACCGCGA
>DATIEW010000630.1:0-3925 GCA_035455585.1 Vicinamibacterales bacterium
AAATCGCGGCGGCAACCCAAGAAGAAACTCTGAATGGACTCCACTCTCCTTCGCCGCGTGCGCTCGAACTGATACGTCGATATTGCTCCTATCCGATCGTTCGACGCACGAGGTTCGCGGCCTCGGCCGCGAGCCCCTTCATGTCGCCTGACACGGGGAGGGGCCGGCCCCACTTCTTCGACAGCTCGCCTTTGCGCGCCTCGTGCTTCGTCAGGAGGACGTCGGGCGGCGCGCTCGGGTCGAGGATCCGGAAGATCTTCCGCTTTGGCTCGTCCTTGCTGAGCGCCCCACGAGTGCTCGACAGCACCGCGCCCTTTTCGAACGCGGTGACGAAGTCCCAGGCCCCATCGGGCACCTGCAGCGTGCTCGCCTCGATCATCAGGAGCGCCCAGGTGTCTCCGCCCGGCCGTATGTAGCCGCGATACGCGTGGCTCGTGAAGAACGTGCCGACGACATCGCCGACGGGGACGAAACCCATCGCGTCCATCTTTCCGTCGGCGTGCGAGATCAACGGCGGAGCCGCGGGATCGATCCCGCGGGCTTCCGCGGCGAAATAGGATCGGCCGTCGGCTACCAGCAGCAGCTTCTTGTCAGCGGTCGCCTTCGTCTCTTCCTGTCGCTGGATCGCCAGCTCGACTGCCGCGGCAAGGCCCTCCGGGGTCGCGACCACTTTCTGCGGCGCGCCGTGGAACAGCGAGAGGTACGCCGCGCGCTTCTGATGATCGGCCCACATGTCGAGGACGCGTCCGCCATCCCGTCTCGTCTTGTAGAGGTTGCGATAGAGCTCGTCGCGCGCCGTCCCATTCGTGGTCGTCACGAGCGACGCGCCCTGCTGGAAATAGGTGATGAACTCGAACGTGCCGCGCGAGTACGACGAGATCAGCAGCGCGGCCCAGACGGTCCCGTCCTCCTGCGCGTAGGCGCGCACCAGGACAGCCTGCATCGGCTTGCAGACGACGTCGGCGACGTGTTTGAAGCCGAGCGGCAGCAGATCCCGTTCCGCGTCGGCGATGTGCTTCAGAGCGTCCGGACCCATCGTCGCGGCGTCGCTCGAGTAGAACACGCGCCTGCGCCCGCCCTTCATCAGCTCGTCGCCGATCGGCGGCATCGGCGGCTCCTCGCCGCGCGGGACGACCGGGTATTCGCCGATGTCTTCGTCATCCTCTTCGTCGTCCGCGTCGAAGTCGAAGAGCGGGAATTCGTCCTTGAATGTCTTGTGAAAGACTTCCTCCGCGACGACGGCGAGCAGCATCGGGTCCGGGTTCGTCGTGGCGATTCCGGTCGGGCCGCGCTTCACCGCGGGGTTGTCCTGGAAGTAGGGGTGGGCTTCGAGCGACTTCATCACCCTTGCGGCGATGTCTTCAGTGCCGGCGTCGATGACCGTGCCATCCTCCGCCTGTGCCGAGAGCGCCAGCGCGGCGTTGAGCGTTCCGGCGTCGTGGACGGGGAAGGCTCCGGTCACCTTCAGGACGTCATTCCTGATCACGCCTTCGTAGCGATGGAGACCGAGGGGGCGCGGCTTCTTCAGCTCGTCCTCGTCGAGATACGCGGCGTCGAGGCGCAACGTGGATCCGTCGGGGATGCCCTTCAGCAAGGGGGCGACGGCGGCGAGGCCCCGCAAAGCGCCGCCCTGCCGCCCGGTCGGAACGAACGCGATCGAGATGGTCCCTCCGTCGTTCGTCACGCGCACGCCCTCCGCATCGGTCTCGACGGGTGGAAGGTCGGGGCCGCTGCCGGCGGGCGCGTCGATGCGGATGTACGGAAGCGACCAGCTGTGGCAGAACCACGGCAGCCGGAAGAGACGAACCAGGCGCTCGAGCGGGACGTCAACGGTCCCGGTGACCGGTTCGAGCGCGAATCCCTCCGTGTGCTCGGACACGGGCGCCGGCTTCTCTTCGGCCGGTCCGGCTTCGGCGCTCTTCTTCTCGACACCTTCCGGATCGCGCGCGGCGAGGCCGAGCGGAATCCGATCCGGCACACGGCACACGAAGGGCTGGCAGAACCAGCCGCTCTCGCCGCCCTCCTCCGCGATGGGCGGCATCGTGACCTTCACGGCCGGCTCGAGCGGCGTGAGGTGCAGCAGGAAGTCGACGTAGTTCTCGTTCGGATCGGGGACCTCCTTCATCCGCTTCCACGTTTCTTCGTGGCCAGGGTCTTCGTCGGGGTCGGCGACGCAGTCGTTGTGCAGCCAGGCGGGGAACTCTTCGTCCGGCCGCGTGCGGCGGAACCATTCGCCGAGCGGATCGGGCTCGTCGCCGTCGCGCGCGACGCTGAGGCAGGACCGGCCGTTGACGCCGCCGAAGTACATGTAGACGGTGGCGCGGTAGTCGCCGCGCGCAATTTTCACGTGACGCACGTACTCCGACAGGTACTCGCTCTCGTCCCCCTCAAACTCCTCCATTACGTATTCCGCGCCGCCGCAGACGACGAGGTTGCCGTCGGGGACGCGAAGCTTCCAGTCGAGGCGGCCGACCCATTCCTCGGCTTCCTGCGGTTCGAGGCCGCCGCCGACCACGACGCGGATGAAGAAGGGATCGTCCTGCGTCAGCTCGATCGGGATCAGGTCGCCGGTGCGAACCGCCTTGTGCCAGCGCTCGCTGCCGCCGTCGATCCCTTTGCCGCCGACTCGCTTCGACGTGATCACGAAGCCGGTCGCCTCGTTGTAGACGTAGAGGTCTTTCCGGAAGCCCCCGCCGGCGGGAGCGCCGCCCTTCGCGGGGCGGGCGGGTGACGGTGCGGCCGTCGCGCCCTCGGATCCGGTGGCGAGCGCGTAGCCCTTCTTCGTCTTCTCGGCGACCAGGCGGTCGTGCTCCTTGCGCGCGAGCTCTGGCGTGTTGAAGGTCTTGGTCTGGGTCTGGCCCGCGGCGCCGATGCGGCCGAAGTTCACGACCAGCGACGTGCCCTCGAGACGAATCTCCCAGAACTTGCTCGATTTGCCCTCGACGAACTCGTAGCGCGCCATCGCCTCCTCCTGAAGGTCTCCGTAACGGCCCTGTCAAGGAGGATATCGGGCCCACCCGGAAGCGGGGACAGCTGCGGCCGCGTGCCGCGGCGTGAAGTTCCGATCATCTCTTCGTGGATGCTGTCCCTTCCTGCACGACACGGGCCGCATCACGATTTCAGGTCGTCGATCAAGTCCTCCCAGCTCTGGAATCCCTCGCTCTGCGCGATCAGCCATCGCGCATCTTCAGGCGCGAGGGACGTGCCGGTGGTTCCCTCGCTGCGCCGATCGCCGAGCTTGCCCACCACCGCCTTCCGCACACGCGACAATCGCACGTCGGGCGGCGGGCGATCCCACGTCAGCGCCCGCTCGGCGCGGAAGTACTCGACGATGCGCTGAAGGGCGCCCGCGTCGCCTGGACCGTACGCCTCGATCAGGTCTGCCACGAGGCCTTCGGCGCGCTCCCGCCGCCGGGGTGGCAGTGCGCCGGACCGCTCGTACTCGTCCAGCAGCCGCACGATCGCGTGGTGGCCGCGCCGCTCGGCCCACGCCTGCGGCGTGGCCCACGGCGGATCGTCGGGCAGCGAAGGCCGGGCACCGCGTCGAAGAAGGAACTCGACCATCCGCGTCTGCCCCTCCCGCGCGGCCCAGGCGAGCGGCGTCGATCTCGACTCCTCCTCGCGCGCGTGCAGATCGGCGCCGTGATCGAGGAAGAGCGCCGCGCGGTCCACGCGGCCCGTCGCGGCGAACTGGTGGAGCGGGGCGATCCGCAGCCAGTTCGGCCGGTTGGGATCCATGCCGTGCTGAAAAAGGAGCGTCGCCATCTCGCGCGGCCACGCGACGGTGACTCGCGTGGCCAGCTCGGGCTGACAGCGAAGCAACAGGCGCACGAACGCCTCCCGCCCCTGCCTGGCCGCCTGAACGAGGGCCTCGGGATCGTCGGCAAGAGCAGGATTGGCGTCGAACAAGGGCTCGGCCGCTGCA
>DATIEW010000631.1:0-4069 GCA_035455585.1 Vicinamibacterales bacterium
TGACCCAGCGACCTGATGAAAATCCTCATCGCCAACCGCGGCGAAATCGCCGTCCGTGTGATCCGCGCGTGCCGCGAGATGGGGATCCCCTCCGTGGCGGTCTTCTCCGACTGCGACCGCGGCGCCCGGCACGTCCGCGAAGCCGACCAGGCGCTGCACATCGGACCGAGCGAGGCGGCGCGCAGCTACCTGCGCGGCGACGCGATCATCGACGCGGCGCGCCGCGCCGGAGCCGACGCCATTCATCCAGGCTACGGGTTTCTGGCCGAGAACGCCGCGTTCGCCAGGGCCTGCCGCCAGGCAGGGCTGACCTTCATCGGACCGTCCCCCGAGGCGATCGCGCTGATGGGCAGCAAGACGGCGGCACGGGGCGTCGCCCTTCGCGCCGGTGTGCCTGTCGTTCCCGGTACGGAGCGGCCGTTCGACGTCCGTGCGACCGAAGAGGAGATCGCCCGCACGGCCCGGGAGATAGGCTACCCCCTCCTCGTCAAGGCGGTCGCCGGCGGCGGCGGCAAGGGGATGCGGGTCGTCGAGGACCCGGCCGGACTGTCCGATGCCGTCAGAACGGCGCGCTCGGAAGCTGGCGCGGCCTTCGGCGACACCAGCGTCTATCTCGAGCGCCGTCTCGCGCGTCCTCGGCACATCGAGGTCCAGCTCCTGTGCGATGGCATGGGCACAGTCATCCCGTTCGTGGAGCGCGAGTGCTCCATCCAGCGCCGCCATCAGAAGGTCGTCGAGGAGTCGCCGTCGACTGCCGTCGATCCGGTTCTCCGCCGACGCCTGGCCGGGGCCGCGTCCGCCGTGGCGCGGGACGCGGGCTACACGAACGCTGGCACTATCGAGTTCCTGCTCGACGAACAGGGCGCGTTCCATTTTCTCGAGATGAACACCAGG
Organism: Vicinamibacterales bacterium; assembly: GCA_035455585.1. GTDB lineage: Bacteria > Acidobacteriota > Vicinamibacteria > Vicinamibacterales > 2-12-FULL-66-21 > DATIEW01. Next base: position 895 of record DATIEW010000631.1, read on the forward strand.
CTGCAGGTCGAGCACCCGGTGACCGAGTTGGTCACGAGCATCGATCTCGTGCAGTGGCAGATCCGGATCGCGCGCGGAGAAGCGATCGACATCGATCCCGCGCGTGCGCTGACGCCCCACGGCCACGCAATCGAGTGCCGCATCTACGCCGAGGATCCCGACCAGGGCTTCATGCCGTCGCCGGGCCTCGTCCGCGCGATCCGGCCCGCGGCCGGGCCCGGCATCCGCGACGACGGGGGGGTGAGCGCGGGCTACACGGTTCCCGTCTACTACGACTCGATGATCGCGAAACTCGTGGCATGGGCCGCCTCGCGCGAGGAAGCCATCGCGCGGATGGCGCGAGCGCTGCGCGAGTACCAGGTGAGCGGCATCCGGACGACGATCCCCTTCTTCCTCTGGCTGATGCAGCAACCGGACTACCGCGAGGGGCGATACGACACGACCTATCTCGATCGGCTGCTGGACGGGCGGCGGGCTGCGTTCAGCAAGCTGGACGAGGGTGACCTGGAGTTGGTCGCGATGGCGGCTGCGCTCGACGAGTTCCTCCGGAGGTCGGCTCCCGAGGGCCCGCCGGCCGGGAGCGTCAGGAGCCTCTGGCAGGAGGCGGCGTGGCGCGAGGCCCTTCGCGCATGACGTTCGAGATAGATGTCGGTGGTCGCGTCCGCGCGGTGTCGATCGAGCGCGCCGGTCCCCGCCGTTTCCGGATCGTCGTGGACGGACAGCCGCGCGTTGTCGATGCCGTCCGGGCCGGCGAGTTCGGGCTGTCGCTCATCGTCGACGGCGCGGCCGCGAGCCGCGACGTGCATCTGGCGCCCGACAGCTCGGGAGCGGGCCTCCTCGCGGCGATCGACGGCCGGGTCGTGGCCGTCAGCGTCAATGACAGGCAGGCGCGGCGCAGTGCGCACGAGGGTGCCGCCGTCGCGGACGGGGCGCAGGCCGTGGTCGCGCCGATGGCAGGACGGGTCGTCCGCGTCCTGGTCGGGCCCGGCGACGAGGTCGGCGCGCGCCAGGCGGTGATCGTCGTCGAGGCGATGAAGATGGAGAACGAGCTGCGGGCGCCAAGGGCTGGACGGGTGAAGGACGTGACCGTCACGGCCGGCGCCTCGGTCGAAGCGGGCCGGGCGCTGGTGCTGCTCGAGTAGCTGCAATGTCCGAAGAACCCCACCGCGGCGAATCCGCCGATCGGCAGGAAACCGCCGACGCCCCGGAGGCACGTCCGCCGCGCAAGGGTCGCCGGCGGTGGCGCCGCGCGCGCCGGTTCGTCGTGCGCCTGGTGGCCTTCGTGCTCGCGGTCGTGGCCGGGCTCGTCGTCGCCATCCTGACCGTCGATCTGGGGCCGCTCGTGCGCGACCTGGCGGAGCGCCGCGGCTCGCAGTACATAGAGCGCCCGATGCGCATCGGACGGCTGTCGGCAAAGCTGATCCCGGGAACCTTTGTCGTCGACGACCTCATCATCGAGGGGCTCGAGCCCGCAGGCCGTCCTTTCCTCACCGTCAGGAAGATCACCGTCCAGTTCCCCTGGTGGACCGTTTTCAGCCGCCGGCTGAACATCGAGTCCGTCACGATGACCGACTGGGACATGTTCGTCGAGACGTTCCCCCCCTCGGCGGACCGTCCCACCGGACGCCACAACTTCCCGCGATTCACGCGGCCGCGCACGGAGCCGGCGAGGCCACTGCCGTTTACGACGACGCTGAAGGCCCTCCTCGCCTCGCGGGGGAGCTTCACGTACGAAGATCACGGTACGCCGTGGCGTACTGTCGCCAGGAACCTGACCGTGCAGATGTATCGCAGCGACGTCACCCGCGACTATCGCGGCCGGACGACGTTTTCGAACGGCACGGTGCAGATCCAGAACTACCTGCCCTTCCGCACGGACATGCAGTCGCGCTTCACGCTGGACGGGGGGAAGGTCCACTTCGATCGCATTGACCTGCTGAGCGACGGCGCCAAGTCCATCGTGACCGGCGACCTCAACCTGGCAAGGTGGCCGGAGCAGCTCTATCAGGTCCGCTCGCGCATCGACTTCCCGACACAGAAGAACATCTTCTTTCACGACCAGGGCTTTACCGTCTCGGGAGAGGGTGACTTCGAGGGAACGTTCCACCTCTTCAAAGGCGGCCGGCGGCTCCAGGGTACGTTCCGGAGCGCCGTCGCGGGGCTGAACGACTGGCGCTTCCCCGGCCTGCGCGGCTCGATCCTGTGGCTTCCCGATCGGCTCGAGATCACCGACGCGACCAGCGGGCTCTACGGCGGCTCGGCGCGCTTCGATTTCCGGATGGCGCCCTTCGGCGCGCCGACGCGCGCCCGCGCCGAGTGGGACGTGGCCTACCGCGACGTTGACCTGGCGCGCCTGACCGACTTCCTGGAAACGCAGGGCGTCCGTCTCGCGGGCAGGGCCTCCGGGCAGAACCGACTCGCGTGGCAGCTCGGCAGGTGGGCGGAGCGCCGGGGCGGCGGCGAGATCGTCGTGGAACCGCCACCAGGCGTCCAGCCGATGGCGCCGGATGTACCGGCGGACAGGCTGGCCGCCCTCGAAGAACAGCCTGTCGAGGTCGGCCCCTTCAATCCGTTCCTGCCGCTGGGCTATCTGCCGGTCGCGGGGCGGATCGCGTACGCCATCGATCCCGAGTGGATCGTGCTCGACGAGAGCTGGGCAGCCACCGAACGGACCGTCGTCACCTTCAGCGGCCGCACCGCCTACGGGGAGCGGTCGCGCATCCCGTTCCACGTGACCAGCCTCGACTGGCAGGAAAGCGACCGCGTGCTCGCCGGGATCCTCACGATGTTCGGCGCCCCGGCGGCGGCCGTTCCGATCGGGGGCCACGGCGAGTTCGACGGGGTGATGCTGGGGGCCTTCAGGCAGGCCCGCATCCAGGGCAGGTTCACCGGCGAGAACCTCCGCGCCTGGGGCGTGGTCTGGGGGAGCGGGCGCGCCGACCTCGTGATCGAGAACGCGTACGCGTTCGTTGCCGACAGCGTGATGACGCGCGGCGACTCGGAGATCCGGGCCAACGGGCAGTTCTCGCTCGGCTACCCGCGGCGCGATGGACGAGAGGAAATCGACGCGCGCGTCCGGATTTCCAGGAGGCCGCTGGCCGACCTGCGTCATGCCTTCCGCCTGGACGACTATCCCGTCGAGGGGGTCCTGTCGGGCGAGTTTCACGTCTATGGC
>DATIEW010000632.1:0-3705 GCA_035455585.1 Vicinamibacterales bacterium
CGGGTGTCGGCGCTGCTCTCGAGAGCCGACGCGCTGGTCATCGTCTCGCCCGAGTACAACCACAGCTTTCCTGGGCTCCTGAAGCACGTGCTCGATGGGTACCTGAAGGAGTACGTCCACAAGGCCGTCGGGGTCGTCGGCGTGTCCGCGGGAATTTTCGGCGGCGCGCGCGGGATCCAGGATCTGCTGCCCGTCCTGCGGGAGCTGGGTCTCGTGACGATCTTCTGGGACGTCAACATCGGCCCGGTGAGCAAGGTGTTCGACGGGGAGGGGCGCCTGCTCGACCCGGCGTTCGTGGGCCGCGCGCAGAAGTTCCTCGACGAGCTGGTGTGGATGGCAAAGACGCTGCGGCATGGCCGCGATCATATTCCGCTCAAGGAGGCATGAATCATGACAGGTCAGTCGCCGATGCGGTGCCCGGAATGCGGAGAAGCGATGAACCACCACGCGGACAAGCTCGTGCACGCGACCGACTCGGAGGGCCTGGATCCGATGTTCGGCGGGATGGTGCTCGAAACTCATGGTTGTCCGGGGTGCGGCCACATCGAGTCACGCCCGGCGCCACGGGTCAGCTGAAGAACCACAGCCGGAATGCATCTCAATTCGAGTGAATTCCGGACTCAAGTCTCCAGGTTCGCCGGCGCGAGGCGATGCTCTTCTGGAAGACCGGGACCAGACCCGACTGCGAGCAGAAGCTGGGTGAAGCACATCGCCGCGAGCGCGGCGACCTGCAGGGCCGGCGGCCACGCGGATCCGAACGCCGCGACGGCGAGCGGCAGAAGCGAGATCGCATACCTCGGTGCGAGCACGCGCCAGCGGGCCGGATGCTCCTGCAGCAGCTCCGCCGTGGCGCCGATGGTGGTGAGCGACGTCATGAAGAGCGCGGCCGCGCCGCACAGGATCCAGATCTCGGCGCCGTGCAGGTGGCCGTCCGGCGCGATCCGGATGATGTGCTCGATGCCGACGCCGGCGACGGCAATCCCGAGATAGAGCGGCAGGTGCGCGAAGCTCCAGACCATGAAGCGTCTCGCCTGGGCGGCCGTCCGCACGGCTCGTTCGGCCGCGCCGCTGACGCCGTGGAAGTACCACCACCAGACGAGAAACGCGATCGCCATGCCGAGAAAGGCCGACGATGCGGCTGCCGGGCTCCAGCCTTCCTGGCTCTCCATGCCCTTCATGATCGCGACGAGCGACTCGCCGAGCAGGATGATCGTGAAGAGGCCAAACCGCTCGGGCAGGTGCTCGGCGTGGGGCGGCACCCGAAGGGTATGTCTCGCACTGACGATCGGCGTCCCGAGATCGATTGCCAGCGCCACGCCCCAGAGCCAGAACCGCGCCGGAGCCGGGATCAGCGCCGAGACCAGCCAGCACGCGGCAGCCAGACCGAAGCCGGCGGCGTGGATTGTCGCCAGCTCTCGCGACTCGGGCACCTGGCGCGCGCGCACGTACTGCGCCGCGAGAACGAACCGCATGACGGCGTACGCCGCCGCGAACCCGGCCGACGAGCGGCTGTCGAGCGCATCCTTCGCGTTCACAGCCATCACCGCGACGACGAAAATCTGCGTCAACGCCAGCAGCCGTTGAACCACGTCGTCGTTGTCGAACCGGGTCGCGAACATCGTGTGCCCGTTCCACGCCCACCAGATGAGCAGGAACAGGAACGCGTACCTGGCGAGCCCCGCCAGGCTGTAATCGGCGCCGAGCGGCGTGCCGACCTGCGCGACGGCCGCGACGAACGCCAGATCGAAGAACAGCTCGAGCCAGGTCGCCCGCCGGCCGGGCTCGGCGCCGCCGCCGCACCGGAGGCGGAGCGGCTGCACGTTCGCAAATAGCGACATGGTGATCCCGCGAACCGCGGACCGCGAACCGCGGACCGCGTGAATCGGTGACCCTCGGGGCTAGGAGGCGACCTCGCAGTACACCTTGATCGCCCCCTTGGCGCCGGTCAGCGTGTCCATCAGCTCGCGGAAGTTATCGAGCCCCTTGACCGGATGCGTGAGCAGACGCCCCAGCCAGCCGGGATACTCGGCTTCGGCCTGCGACATGTCCCGGACGCCCAGCTCGAAGTACTCGCGGTTGGCGTTGACCGTGCCGACCATCACCTTGTTGCCCAGAACGAAGTCCAGGTTGATCTTGTCGGCCTGCACCTCGACGTGGTGGTCGCCGCCCGTCACGCTCGAAAGGACCAGTACGCCGTTCTTCGCGAGCGCCTGCATGCTCTCGAAGACGACTGGCGCAAAGCCGGTCGCCTCGAAGATCACGTCGAACGGACCGTAGCGCTTCGCGCCGTCGGCGATCGGCAGATCGCGGGTCGACTCGTACCGCGCGCCGATGGCCTCGATGAGGTCCGAGTTCAGGTACGGCTTCTGCGTCAGGCCGAACACCGTCACGTCGAGACCGCGCAGGCGCAGGACCAGCGCCGCCAGCAGGCCGATCGTCCCGGCGCCCATCACCGCCGCCCGCCGCGGGTGCCAGACGCGAAGCCGCCGCTGAATCTCGTACGCCTGCGTGATCCCCTTCTCGACGACGGTGGTGGGCTCGAGCAGGACGCCGACGTCCTTCAGCCCCTGCGGGATCTTCACGATGAACGCCGCGTCGTCCACGTAGTACTCGGTCAGGTAGCCGTGCCGGAGGTTGATGCCCCTTTCGAAGTACGTGTCGTCGGTCGTCATATCGTTGGTGCCGATCAGGTCGTAGATGCTCGTCCCTGGACGGCGGACGGTGGCGACGGCGTAATCTCCCGGCTTCAGCTCCGTCACGGCGGCGCCCACCTCAACGACCTGCCCGAAACCCTCGTGGCCGATGATGAGAAACGGATAGCCGTCCGGCGCCGCGCCGTACTCGGCGGCGTTGATCTCGCGGTCTGTGCCGTCCACGCCGACGCGCAGCACTTTCACCAGCACGCCGCGGCCGTTGGGGATGTCCTGGACGCGCGGCCTCGGAAGCGTCGCCAGGTGGACGCTGTCCGGCTTCCCGGGCAGCACGGCGATTGCCTTCATCATCTGTGTGGCCGTCGTGTCTGCGGCCTCCCTCTGTTCCTGTGCGGTTATCATCTGTTCTGTACTCCTTCCCGTTCTCAATCCCCAATTCCCAATTCCCAACTCCCAATTCCCAACTCCCAATCCCCAACTGCAAACTTCTAACTCACAACTCAAGACTCACAACTCACAACTTCACCGCGCAGCCCCCGCGAGCGCCCGCTCGCGGCGCGGCCCGGTGCGCGACTCCCCGCTCTGCTGCAGCAGCTTGGCAACCAGCGCGGTCCATCCCGTCTGGTGGCTCGCGCCGACGGCCGACCCGTCGTCTCCGTTGAAGTACTCGTGGAACTGGAGCAGATCGCGCCAGTGCGGGTCCTGCTGGAACCGCTCGGTCGTGCCGTAGACGGGCCGGCGGCCGTCGTCGCCCCGCAGGAAGATGCGCGAGAGGCGGCGCGACAGCTCTTCGGACACTTCCCAGAGCGTCATCATGCGGCCCGAGCCCGTCGGACACTCGACGCGGAAGTCCTCGCCCAGATAGTGATGGAACTTCTGGAGCGACTCGATGATCAGGTAGTTGACCGGAAACCAGACCGGGCCGCGCCAGTTCGAATTGCCGCCGAACATGCCGGTCGTCGATTCGCCCGGAGAGTAATCGACGCGATGCACCTGGCCGCCGTGCTCGAACACGTACGGCTTCTCTCGGTGACAGAGGCTCAGCGAGCGCAGG
>DATIEW010000633.1:0-2873 GCA_035455585.1 Vicinamibacterales bacterium
GGCCGAGGCGCGTGTCGCGGGCGCGATAGACCTCGCCCATTCCGCCCGCGCCGAGCGCGCTGATGACTTCGTACGGGCCGAGTCGCGCGGCCCGATGTGCGGGCCGGGGTTGGCACGACGCGTTCTGCGCGCCACCTCCGGGATATACTCGTCAGCCATGCGGCTGCCCCCGGGTTCGACCCTCGGGCCATACGAGATCACCGGCGCGCTCGGCGCCGGCGGAATGGGCGAGGTCTATCGCGCCCGCGACACGCGCCTCGGCCGCGAGGTAGCGCTCAAGGTTCTGTCGCAGGCCGTGGTGGACAATGCCGAGCGTCTTGCGCGCTTCGAACGCGAGGCCCGCAGCGCCTCGGCCCTCAATCATCCCGGCATCGTCACCATTCACGACTTCGGCTCGCAGGACGGGGAAGCGTACCTCGTAATGGAGCTCGTCCGCGGCGAGTCGCTGCGCGACCTCCTGGGTCGCGGTCCGCTGCCGCAAAAGCGTCTCCTGGCGATTGCCGCGGGGCTGGCGGACGCCCTCGCGGCAGCCCACGCCGCCGGTATCGTGCACCGCGATCTCAAGCCCGAGAACGTGATGGTGACGAGCGACGGCGCGCCGAAGATCCTGGACTTCGGACTCGTCAGGACGACCCAGGTGCCCATCGACGCGACCAGCTCGCACACCGAGCTGCACGTGAGCGCCGCGGGATCGGTTCTCGGTACCGTCAGCTACATGTCGCCCGAACAGGCGCGCGGCGAACCCGTGGACTTCCGATCGGATCAGTTCGCCCTCGGTCTCATCCTGCACGAGATGGCAACCGGGCGGCATCCCTTCCGCCGCGATACGCCCTACGAGACGCTCGCGGCGATTCTCAACGGCGATCCCGAGCCGCTCGACCGCGGCGTGCCGGAACCGTACGGGTGGGTCGTGGAGCGCTGCCTCGCCAGGATCCCGTCCGAACGGTACGGATCGACGAGCGATCTGGCGCGCGATCTGGAACGGCTGCGCGAGCGCCTGCCGAGCGGGGTAGTCGGACCCTTCCCCGGGTCGGCACGGACCGCGTCATGGAGATGGTGGATCGCCCCTGCCGCAGCCGTGGTGGCTGGAGGACTGCTGGCGCTGTCGTGGGCGTGGAGCGGCCGCGCGTCGCCAGCCCTCGGCAACCCCGTTCAGGCTGCGGTATCCACGCCGGAGCTGGCGGAGGTCCATGCCGGCGAGGTCGCGCTGCCGGTGTTCCTGTCGCCGGACGGCCATTATCTGGGGATCTACGGCGCTGACGAGAACGGCACCAACAGCCTGTGGATTCACGATCTGCGATCGGGCGCGACGAAACAGGCCGCCGAGAAAGCGTTCGCGGCGGCCTGGTCGCGCGACAGCCGAGCCATGGCGTTCTTTGCCGAGGGCAAGCTGAAGACCGTGTCGGTCGACGGAGGACCTCCGCGTGTGGTTTGTGAAGCGCGGCCTGAAGGCACGCCGACCTGGCACGGCGACACGATTCTCTTTGGGCAGTACTCAGCGAATCCGGGCATCTACCGTGTCAACGCGAGCGGTGGAGCCCCGGAGCGGCTCGACACGCCAGGCTCCGATCGGCAGGCGACCGCCTACGGGTGGTGGCCCGAGTTCCTGCCGGACGGGAGGCGGTTTCTGTACGTCGCCCTTCGACAGCCGCAGACGGAAGGCTCCGAGATCACGCACGAGCTGCTCGTCGGATCCCTGGACGGAGCGGCGCCGCAGCTGGTGGGTGCGATCAGCTCGCGCGCGGTGTTTGCCGAGGGTCATCTCCTGTTCGTGCGCGACGGTACGCTGCTGGCGCAGCCGTTCGATCCCACGACGGCGCGATTCACGGGAGAAGCCCGACCGCTTGTCGAGGACCTGCATTACTTCCGCAACACCGGCCTGGCCGGGTTCACCGTGTCACAGAACGGCCTGCTCGCGTGGCGCACCGCGCGGCGGCAGACGCGCCTGGCCTGGCTCGATCGCGCCGGGCTGGAAGTCGGGTCGCTTGGAACCATGGCGTCACATGCCGGCGGACGGTTCTCGCCGGACGGCAAACGGTACGTCGTCGGGCTCGTCGATCCGAAGCAGGGAGGATCGGATATCTGGGTCCACGATCTGGCGCGCGACAGCCGGGAGCGGCACACGTTCCTTCTGCTCGACGAGAACAGCCCGGTGTGGGGGCCGGACGGCACGATCTATTTTCGCAGCGACGGCGGCGGACCGCCAGATATCTTCAAGTTATTCCCCGGTCGGGAGGGCAGGGAGATCGTGCATCGCGGGCCGGGGGTCAACGAGCCGGCTGACGTGTCGCCGGACGGGCAATGGCTGTTGTTCATCGACTATACCCCGCCCGTTGGCGCGGACATCAAGGTGCTCTCCCTCACGACGCCGGGCCCGCCGCGGCCATTCGCCGTAACACCGTTCCAGGAGCTGTCGCCGCGCTTTTCGCCGGACGGCCGCCGGGTGGCCTACTCATCGGACGTGTCCGGCCGCATGGAGGTGTACGTTCGTCCGTTCGAAGGCGCCGCGGGAGCCATGCTCATCTCGCGGGGGGGCGGCACGTCGCCGCGCTGGAGCCCGGACGGGAAGGAGCTGTACTATCTGGCGCCGGGACGGCGGTTGATGGCCGTCGACGTGGGCGGCGACTTCGGCGCGCCGCGGATGCTGTTTCTGGCCGCCGACGGGCTCGACTACGAGGTCGCTCCAGACGGTTCGCGATTCCTCATGCGCTTGTCGGAGCACGCCAGCCAGCCCGCGGTACGCCTCCTGATCAACTGGCGCGCACGCATCACCCCGTAGATCCCTACCTTGAGTGCCGGCACGCCGTCAGCGAATCGTCCTGACGGGGTGCACGACGCGTCGCGCTGCGGCTACCGCGACCGCTCGTCGCTCA
>DATIEW010000634.1:0-7234 GCA_035455585.1 Vicinamibacterales bacterium
CAATCAGCTGACCGGGCCACGATCCATCGCCGGCGGGATCTCTTCGATCCGGCCGTGCAGCGGATCGACCTGAACGCCGTCGTGAGCCCCGGAGACCTGCTGCGTCGGCTGCGTGCGTTGACGACGAGCCGCGTGGAAGAGGCGGCGTACTTCGAGAGCGGCGGCCGCAAGTACCGCGTCCAGGTCACGATTACACCGGAAAGCGCGGTGTGAGCGCGATGAAACGTATCTACCTGTCGCCGCCCGACGCCGGTCCGCTCGAGCGCGAGCTGCTGCTCGACGCCTTCGATTCGAACTGGATTGCGCCGCTCGGCGCGCACGTGGACGCATTCGAGCGCGAGTTCGCCGAGGCCGTCGGCGTGCCGCATGCCGTCGCGCTCTCGAGCGGCACGGCGGCGCTGCACCTGTCCCTGCTGGCTCTCGGGATCGGCCGCGGCGACGACGTCGTGACCTCGACGCTGACGTTTGCCGCCACGGCGAACGCCATCACATATGTCGGCGCGCGCCCGGCGTTCATCGACGTCTCTCCGCAGACGTGGACGATGGATGCGGACCTGCTGGACGAGGAGCTGACCGAGCGATCGCGTTCGGGCCGGAAGCCGGCAGCCGTCCTCGCCGTCGATCTGTACGGACAGTGCTGCGACTACGACTCCATACTTGCCGTGTGCGCGCGCCACGGCGTGCCAGTGATCGAGGATGCCGCCGAGGCGCTGGGCGCGACCTACCACGGCCGGCACGCTGGCGCCTTCGGCGAGTGTGCCGCCTTCTCCTTCAACGGCAACAAGATCATCACGACGAGCGGCGGTGGAATGCTCGTGTCGCACAGCAGGCGGCTGGTCGAACGCGCGAGGCACCTCGCCACGCAGGCCCGTGAGCCGGCGTGCCACTACGAGCACTCGGAGATCGGCTTCAACTACCGGATGAGCAACCTCCTCGCGGCCGTCGGCCGCGGCCAGCTCCGGGGGCTTCAGGCGAAGATCGAACGCCGCCGGGAGATACGGCGGACCTACGAGCAGGCGCTGCGCGCCTATCCGGGCATCGGCGTCCTCGGCGATGCTGGCCACTGCCGATCCAACGCCTGGCTCACCTGCATCACGGTCGACCCCGCGGGCTTCGGCGCCAGCCGCGAGGACATCAGGCTGCACCTCGAGATGGCGAACATCGAGTCCCGCCCCGTGTGGAAGCCGATGCACCTTCAACCGGTGTTCGTGGGATGTTCCGTTCGTGGCGGCTCAACCGCCCGTCAGCTGTTCGAAACGGGGCTGTGCCTGCCGAGCGGGTCGGGGATGTCCGACGGCGAACAAGCTCGCGTCATCGCCGAATTCGACAGCGTTCCCCGCCGGGCCCGTCCGAGGAGGCCCGAGAGGATGGCGCGTGTCTGAGACACTCGTACACGCTGCGGCGCTCTTCGCACGGATCCACCGGCCCCTGGCGATCGCGCTGCAGCTCGGGCTGGTCGTGCTGTCGAACTGGCTCGCGTTCCTGCTGCGATTCGACGGCGATCTGCCGCCGCTCGCGAGGGTGGCGTTCTGGCAGATGCTCCCCTGGCTGGTGGCCATCCGTGCCCTGACGTTCATCCCCTTCCGCCTGTACGAGGGCCTCTGGCGGTACACGAGCCTCTACGATCTCCGGGCGATCGCCGGAGGGGTCTCGGTCAGCTCCGCCGCCTTCTATCTGCTGGCCCAGACGCCGCTCGCACCGCCGATGTACCCCCGCTCGATCTTCGTGGTGGACGCGCTGCTGGTGACGCTCATGCTCGGCGGCGTGCGCCTGACCCGCCGGATCGTGGCAGATCTGCCGCGCGCCAGGCCCGGCCGGCGCGTGCTCGTCTTCGGCGCGGGCGACGCGGGCGAGCTGATCGTCCGCGACATGAAGAACAACGCGCGGTACGGCTATCTGCCGGTTGGCTTCGTCGACGACGACGAGTCGAAGGTCGGACACCGGATCCACGGTATCCCGGTGCTCGGCACGCGCCACGACCTGGCGCAGATCATCCGCACCCGGCAGCCGCACGAGGTGCTGCTCGCGATTCCTCGTGCCGAACCGGTCGCGGTCCGTTCCATCGTCCGATCGCTCGAGCCGTTCAAGATCCCGATCAAGACCCTGCCGAACCTGCGCGACCTGATCGACGGCAAGACCGAGGTGTCGCAGATTCGCAGCCTGTCGGTCGAGGATCTCCTGTCGCGTGCGCCAGTCGGCCTCGATCCGGTTCCGGTCCGGCATCTGATTGCGGGCCGGCGCGTGCTGGTGACGGGAGCCGGCGGGTCGATTGGGTCCGAGCTGTGCCGCCAGATCGCCCGGCAGCTCCCCTCCGCGCTGGTCATGGTGGAGCGGTACGAGAACAGCCTGCACGCCATCCGGATGGAGCTCGAAGACAGCCGCCTGCAGTTCGGCCTCCACCCGGTCGTTGGCGACGTGACCGACTCCGTCCGCGTCGCCGAGGTGATGCAGCGGTACCAGCCCGAGATCGTCTTTCACGCGGCGGCACACAAACATGTGCCGCTGATGGAGGAGAACCCCTGCGAGGCCGTCAAGAACAACGTCCGCGGCACCCGCCTCGTGGCGCAGGCAGCCGAGCTGCACGGCGTCGATCGGTTCATCCTGATCTCGACCGACAAGGCGGTGAACCCGACGAGCGTCATGGGCGCGTCGAAGCGCCTGGCCGAACAGGTGGTTCAGCTCCAGGCGGTTGAGAGCGCCACATCGTTTGCGGTCGTCCGTTTCGGCAACGTGCTCGCCAGCAACGGCAGCGTCGTGCCGCGCTTCCTCGAGCAGATCAAGAACGGAGGGCCGGTCACGATCACGCATCCCGAAATCCGCCGGTTCTTCATGCTGATCCCCGAGGCAGTGCAGCTCGTGCTGCACGCCGCGGCGCAGGCCCGGAGCGGGGCGGTCTACGTGCTCGAAATGGGCGAACAGGTGAAGCTGCTCGACATGGCACGCGACCTCATCCGGTTGTCCGGATTCGTTCCCGACGACGAGATCCCGATAGAGTTCGTCGGGCTGCGTCCGGGCGAGAAGCTCTACGAGGAGCTGGTCGGTGCGGACGAGGAGGTCGGCCCGTCCGACGTCGAGAAGGTGCTGCGCGTGACGAGCCACGCGCTCCCCGGCGGCGACTTCGGCGCAGCCATCACCCGAATCGAGGCGGATGCGGCGGCGGGCGAGTCCGACGCTGTGCTCGAGGCGCTCGCGACCCTTGCGGGACTCTCGGCGACCAACGGGAACGCCGCGCCGCCCCCCGCGCCTGCGCCCGCGGTGAGCCTTCCGGCCGCGGTTGCCTACGACGTTCCGCCCGTGACCGAGCAGGCCTGCCCGGCGTGCCGCTCGTCGCGGCTGCACCGCTCCAGGGCCCGCGGCCTCCCCGAACGTGTTCGCCGCCACTTCTCGGCCATGAGGTTGTTCCGCTGCAACGACTGCAACTGGCGCGGCTGGCTGGTTCCCCTCGAGGTCATTCACGCCGACGCCGCACCCGAGACCGCCGCGCCGGACCTCATCGTGCTCGACCAGGCCGTCCAGGGCCTGAGAATGCCGCTCCGGCGGAGTTTCTCGCCGAGGGACCTGCGATGATCCGACCGGCGTCGGCGTCAGCCGCTGCTGCCGTTCCAGCAGCGCCATCGGACCGCTTCGCGGCTCTGGCGCAGGCGCTTCCGCTCTGCACGATCGCGTGGGGGGCGCTCGCGTTCGGCGCGGTGTATCCGTGGGCCTACTGGCCGCTGGCGGGCGCGTCTGTCGTGTCGGGTGTCGCCGCGCTGTCGCTCGCGAACCGGGCACGCGTCAGAACCGCCGACCGCGCGTTCACGGCGGCGCTCGCAGGGTTTGCGGCCGTGGTCCTCGTGCAGCTTGCGCCGCTGCCGCTGCCGGTCCTGGCGGCGCTCAGCCCGAATGCCGCCAGCCTCCTGCGTGATCTGGATCCCGCCTTCGCGGCCGGTCTGACGCCGCGCCACCCGCTGTCCGTCTGGCCCAGGGACACCGCCGTGGCTCTGGCGCTCTACAGCAGCTTCGCGCTGCTGCTCGTCGGCATGACTCGCCTGTTCGCGGTGACGGGCGTGCGCCGGTTCGTGGAAGCGCTCACCGCGTTCGCCGTCCTGCTGGCCGTAATCGGAATCGTCCAGAAGCCGCTCTACAGCGGCGCGATCTATGGGCTTTGGGACCTCGAACTGGGCCGCACGCCGTTCGGTCCCTTCGTCAACAGGAATCACTTCGCCGGCTGGATGGTGATGGCGCTTCCCATGACGCTGGCGCTCCTCTCGGCCGGAATCGATCGTGGCATGCGCGGGCTGAAGCCGGGCTGGCGCTACAAGGTCCTCTGGTTCTCCTCTCCGGAGGCCAGCCAGCTGATCCTGGTCGCCGCCGCCTGCATCGTCATGGCGCTGTCGCTCATGATGACGATGTCGCGTTCGGGGATCACGGCGTTCGTGCTTTCGCTCCTCATGTTCGGATGGTTCATCACGCGGACGCTCGATACCTCTTCCCGACGGATGGCCGCGGGCGCCTGCCTCCTGCTGTTGACGGCCGTCGTCGTCGCCTGGACCGGCCCCCAGGAGATCATCGGCCGGTTTGCGGCGGGGGACTGGGGCGAGTTCAACAACCGGCGGGGCGCCTGGGCCGACGCCTGGAGCGTCGCGCGTGATTTTCCGCTCGCCGGGACCGGCTTGAACACCTACTGGGCCGCCGCGCTCTTCTATCAGCGGCACGAGATGGAGTTCTTCTTTGCGCAGGCGCACAACGACTACCTTCAGCTCGCCGCCGAGGGTGGACTGCTCCTGGTGATTCCCGCAATCGCCTGTCTCGGCATCTTCTTCCGCGACGTACGTCGCGCCATGCGCGAGCAGCGGGGATCGCACGCCTGGTGGCTGCGCGCCGGAGCCGTGACGTCGCTCGTGGCGATCGCCTTTCAGGAGTCGGTGGAGTTCAGCCTCCAGATGCCCGGCAATGCCGCACTGTTCGCGGTCGTCTGCGCGGTGGCGCTCCACAGGCCGATCGCGCCGGACAGCCCGCCTGTGCCCGAGTCCGGGCAGGAGCAGGTCCCCCGGCTGCGGCTCGTGAAGGTCAGGCCCGCCCACCCCGTTGTTCGGTCCCGGCTTGACCGCAACGCCAGGAGCCTGAACGCATGAGGGTCGGCTTCGACATGGATGGCGTGCTGGCCGACTTCTCGCTGGCCTTCTACACCATCGAGACCCACGTCTTCGGGCCGGCCGCCGTGAGGCGCGCCGTCCGGCCCGAGGAAGAAGGAGACAACCCGCCGAGCACCCCGGACGGAGCGTCCGGCGAGCCGGGAAGCCTGATCGAAAGCCGCCGCCGCCGGGATGCGGTCTGGAAGCTGATCAGGTCCACGCCCGACTTCTGGACGCTGTTGAAGCCGACCCAGCAGGGAGCGGTGCGGAGGATCCGCGACCTCTCACTGCAGCATCGCTGGGAGGTGTTCTTCATCACGCAGCGCCCGAAGACCGAGGGGGAGACGGTGCAGCGCCAGACGCAGCGATGGCTGATCGCTCAGGGGTTCGACATGCCGAGCGTTCTCGTGATCAACGGCTCGCGCGGCGCTGCCGCAGGCGCGCTCGGGCTGGACTACCACGTCGACGACAGCGCGCTGAACTGCCTGGACGTGATCGCGGACGCCCGGGCGAAGCCGATGCTCATCGTCCCCGCCGACGATGCGGTGACTGCCCGGAAAGCCCGCGCCCTTGGGATAGGCGTGGTGCACTCGATTGGGGAGTGCCTCGACATCCTCGACCAGATATCGGCAGGCCGTCAGCAGCCGGTCGTGCTGCAGAAGCTGGCGGCCATGGTGGGGTGGAAGTAAGAGGGAAACGCACAACTCACAACTTACCCCCCCGCGCGGTAATTGTGCTGGACGACCCACGTCATCGCGGAATTCGCGGCTACCATGAAGATCACCGCAGCCGTCCTGTTCTTCTTCCACATCTTCTCGCTCACGTAGATCACGCCCGCCGTTCCGGCGGCCTTGACCGCGAGGAGCCCGGCACTGTTGCCCGCCAGGCCTTTCATGACCGGGTTTGCTTCCACGCCGCCCCGCTCGATCGCGCGGCGCGTGGAATGGACGTCGAGCGCCTGCAGCGCGGCGAACGAGACGTAGAGTGGAACGAGCGAGGATGGGCGGCGCGGTTGCGGGATGCCGGTTGCGCCCGGGAGCTGGAGAGGTGGCTGCGGGTCAGGCGGCACAGCGAGCTGCCCGGCGGCCTCTCTGAGGGAAGTGGACTGGAGCTCCTGGGCGGCGGCGGGCGATGCGGCAAGGGTCGCGCAGACGAGCGCGAGCGCGGCCGCGATCCGGCGGGCGAAGCGATCCATGACGAACCTCCCGCCGGCGCGCACCTGCGCCCGGCGCGGTTGGATCCGGTGAATCCCGGACTCCAGTTCGCGTCACGCTTCGCAACGGATATCGGAGCTCGAAACGTCAGGACGAGCGTCCGCGGCCGCCATTGCGGGGAGACGACTCAGACGTTCCGAGGGGTATCAACGGGGGTGCCACGAGAACGGGGGTGGGGCGCGGGCGTGCGCAAAGACGCGCGCGCGCAGCAACTTACGCGGAGTGCCGGGCGGCGTTCAGCGGCGTGGCAGCACGCCGGCGACCTGGAGTTTTCCAGCGTCGGGAAAAGCTTTGGCCTCTGTCGTGGCGACTAATCGGTGCTCGGAGAGCAGCGGGAAGACAACCCAATCCTGTAATCCGGAGTCAAGGCTCGTCTTGGAAGTCGGGAGTTGGGCGTTGGGAGTGCCGCAGTGTCAACTCCCAACCTCCAACTCCCAATCTCCAAGCGTTTCACCCACGCCTGGAAGTTGGGAGTTGGGCGTTGGGAGTTGGCTGTTGCCTACTGGATGAAGAACTGGCCCGAGCTCTTGTAGGCCTCGTACGCGGCGGTCGAACCGGCGCTGCGCACCCAGACCTGGACGTAGTGCGCACCCCGGTCCGCGGGGGTCGTCGCCCAGGCGTAGAAGTTCAGCGGGCTGTAGTCCTGCACCATGATCCACGTGGTGCCGTCGCGCCGCCAGAACTGGTATTCGAGCGGCCCGGCCGTGCCGCCGATGGCCTCTGCAATCCACGTCACGGTCGTGCCCGCGTCGGCTGGCAGCGGGACGTTCGAGACGAGCGACTTCACCTGCAACGGCCCCTGGGAGATCTCCAGCATGTTCGAGGTGCGGAACAGCTCGTAGGGCGCTGACGACCCGACCTGCCTTGCCTGGACCTGCACCCCGTAGGTGCCGGTCTGGGTCGGGG
>DATIEW010000635.1:0-5025 GCA_035455585.1 Vicinamibacterales bacterium
GGACCGCTTTGGATGACGGCAAGACGCTCGCTCCACCGGGCCAAACTGAGCGTCTACGACGCGTAAGTGGGAGGCAGGTCTGCACGAATAAATCTGGACGAGATCACCGAAGGCAGCCAATCTGGCTTGGCTCCCGGCAACGCATTTCGGTTCGGGGGCGGGGGGTCAGAACCGACGGGGAGGAGATCGCAATGAGACGCTGGCACGTGGTCGGGGCTGCGGTATCCGTGCTGATCGGGGGACTGGCGACGAGCGCGCTCGCCCAGTCGCCCGCCGGGATGAAGCTGTACGCATTCAGCTCGGGCGCGCTGACCATCGGCAAAGGGGTCCTGCAGAACTTCGGCCCCATGGAGCCGCCGATCCAGATCCCGGTCGGCTTCTTCGTGATCCAGCACCCGAAGGGCAACGTGCTCTTCGACACTGGCAACAACGACAAGATCATCGACGACCCGAGCTACTGGGGGCCGCACTTCGACGCCTTGAAGCCGGTCAACACGCCCGACGTCGCGATCGACACGCAATTGCAGAAGATCGGCCTGAGCCCGGACGACATCAAATACGTCGTGGTCAGCCACATGCACCTTGACCACGGCGGCAACGTCGCCAAGTTCCCCAACTCGACCATCGTCCTTCAGCGGGACGAGATCGAGTACGCCATGTGGCCGGACGAGCCGTTCACCGGTCCGTTCATCCCGGCCGACGCCGCCGTCCTGCGCGCGCCCGTCGGCAGCAACAAGCCGAACGCGTTCGACATGCTCGTGCTGGACGACGACATGGACCTGTTCCGCGATGGCAGCGTGATCGTCAAGAGGGCGGTCGGGCACACCAGGGGCCATCAGATGATGGTCGTCCGCCTGCCCAACACGGGCACGGTCATCCTGACCGGGGACAACGTCTACTTCCGCGAGAACGTGGAGAAGCACCTCCCACCGAACCTGGTGCTCGCCTATGACCCGGCCGGGATCATGCGCGCCTACGACTTCATCCGCTTCATGATGGCCTCGGAGGATGCGGATTTCTTCACGGCGCACGACCCGGACGCCTTCAAGGCGATGAAGAAGGCGCCCGAGTTCTACGACTGACCCCATCACGCGCGGGCTCACGCTCGCAGCGCCTGGGCGCCGGGGCGGCAAGCCCCGGCGCTCCGGGTTCCCGGTTCATGGCACCGGTCGTCGTCGCGGAGCGTCTCACCAAGCATTACGGCCGTCGGCGCGGCGTCGAGGACGTCTCCTTCGAAGCGGGCGCCGGCGAAGTGCTCGGGCTGCTCGGTCCGAACGGTTCCGGCAAGACGACTATCCTGCGCATCCTGACCGGCTATCTGAATCCGAGCTCGGGCCGCGCGCGGGTTGCTGGCTTCGACGTCGTCGCGCAAGGGTTGAAGGCGCGCCGTCGCATCGGCTACGTCCCCGAGGACGCGCCCCTCTACGCCAACATGCGGGTCGACGAGTTCCTCGCCTTCATGGGCCGGCTCAAAGGCCTCGACGCTCGGCAATTGGATCGAGCGGTCGATCGGAGCTGCACGCGGCTTTCCCTCGACGAGGTCCGCCGCCTCGCGATCGGCAAGCTGTCCCGCGGCTACCGTCAGCGGGCGATGATCGCCCAGGCTCTGCTGGGCGACCCGGATCTGTTGATCCTGGACGAGCCGACCAACGGGCTCGATCCGCGCCAGATCATCGAGGTTCGCGAGCTGATCCGGTCGCTGTCGGCCCGGCACACGGTTCTGGTGACCTCCCACATCCTGAGCGAGATCGAGCGGGTGGCGACGCGTGTCGCGATCCTCTTGGACGGTCGGCTGCTCGCCGTCCGCTCGCTCGCGCAAGGCGCCAGCCCGCGACTGCGCTTGCGGGTGCGGAACGGCTCGCCTGAGAGCGTGCGCGCCATCCTCGGCGCCGTGCCCGGCGTCACGAGCGTCGCGCCGGCCACCCCGGTCGGCGAGGGCGTGCATGATTTCGTCGTCCAGGTGGAGGCGCCGGCAGCGGCGGAGGCGCTGGCCGGGGCCGTTACGGCCGGCGGCTTCGGGCTGCTCGAAATGACCGAGGCGCGAACCGATCTGGAAGCCCTCTTCCTCGATCTGACGGGTCGCGCTGCCGCATGAAGATGCTCGGTGCCCTGCTGGCCAAAGAAACCAAGGCGCTTTTCGTTTCGCCGATCGCCTACGCGGTCATAGCGGTATTCCTTCTGATCATGGGCTACACTTTCGCCGCGATGCTGTTCTTCACCAAGACCGCGACCTTGATCAACGGGTTCTTCCAGGCCGCGATGCTGCTGCTGCTCATCGTTCCGGTGATCACCATGCGCCTGTTCGCGGAGGAACGGCGCAGCGGCACGCTCGAGCTGCTGCTCACGTCTCCCGTGCGCGAGATCCAGATCGTGCTCGCCAAGTTCCTCGCGAGCATGGCGGTGATCGCAGCGATGCTGGCGCTGACCCTGCCCCATCCGCTCACGCTGCAGATCTTCGCGGACCCGGACTGGGGGCCGGTCTATAGCGGCTACCTGGGGCTGTTGCTGCTCGGCGGCGCGCTGACGGCGCTGGGACTGGCCGTCTCGGCGCTGACCGCCAACCAGATCGTCGCGGCCACCGTTTCGCTGGGCCTGTTCCTCTTGATGTGGATGCTCGACACGCTAGGGTCGCTGCTGCCGGATCCCTACGACACGGTGGTGATCAACCTGTCCCTGCTGGCGCATTTCACGCCGCTCGCGACCGGCGCCCTGTACCTGTCCGATCTCGGCTTCTTCGCGACGTTGATCATGCTCGGCCTGCTGCTCAGCGTGCGGGCGCTGGCGAGGCGCTGAGCATGCACGAGGTCGAGCTCGCGGATCTGTTGTGGTTCGCCGGCTGGCTCGGCGCGCTGGCCCTGCTGTTCTGTCTCGCGCTGCGTCTGCCGCTCCAGACCGGGTTGTCGCGTCCGCTCGCGCAAATCTATGCCGCGGCCGTCGTCGTCGTGATCTTCGCGGTCGCCGTGCTCGCCAACTTCGCCTTGTCGCTGCATGACACCCACATCGATCTGACGCGGGAGAAAGTGTTTACGCCGTCGGAGCGGGCGCTCGAAGTGGTCGACCGCATCTCCGAACCCGTAAAGCTCACGTATTTCTTTCAGGGGCAGGACCCGAACGGCCAGCGCGCCCGGGACATCGTCGAAGCGATGGGGCGGCGCAACGCACTCCTGGACGTGCGCACCGTGGACCCGGACCGGCAGCCGACGCTCGCCGAGAACTTCGGCGTCAAGGTCTACAACACCGCCGTGCTCGAGGCCGACGGCCGGCGCATCACGGTCGGCTCGACCGACGAGAGCGAGATCGCGATCGGGATCCAGCGTGTGCTGCGCGAACGCATCGTCACGATCTGCTTCATCGAAGGACACGGCGAGTACCCGATCGACAACTTCGAGTTTCACACGCATTTCGAGGGGGTTGCGGGCCACAGCCACGGCGAGTCGGATTCGGCGGTGATTCTGACGGAGGGACACGGCGTGGGGCGCATGCGCCGTGCCTTGGAAGGGATCGGCTATGACGTGCGCAAGGTCACGCCGGCGAGCGAAGGCGACCTTCCGCCGGACTGCGCCGTCGTGGTCGATGCCGGCCCGCGCACCACCTATCTGCCCGCGGAAACCGCGGCGCTCGAGGCCTATCTGCGGCAGGGGGGCTCGCTGCTGTTGATGTACGATCTGGGGTTCGTGCTCGAGCCCGGGCTCGAGCAGCTGATGCAGACGCTTGGCGTCCGGCTGCCGCAGGCGGTCGTGATCGATCCGAAAAGCCATTACGGCACCGATCCCGAAATGGTCGCGGTGACCACTTACGATCCGCATCCGATTACCCGGCACGTCTCGTTCACGTTCTATCCCGGCGCGCGTGCGCTGGAGCTGGTGCCGCCGGCCCCGGGCATCCAGGTGCTGCCGCTGGTCTCGAGCAGCGCCGCGAGCCACACCATGCCGGTCGCCGCCGTGGCGCAACGTCAGCTCGAGCCAGCGCCGCTCGCCGACGCGGCTCTGTCCCCGACCATGCCCGGGGCGCAGGTGCTCGCCGCCGTCAGCGAAGGGACGCTCAGGCCGTCGGGCACCCGCCCGTTCCGGGCGATCGTGATCGGCGACAGCGACTTCGCGAGCAACTCCTTCTTCCCCTATGTGGCGAACAGCGATCTGGCGCTCGCCATGGTGCGCTTCTTGGCGCGCGACGAGCACGCCACCCCGATCGCGTCGCGGGTCCCGGCCCCGCCGCAGGTGCTGCTCACCAAGGCGCAGATGCAGAGCATCTTCCTCCTCCTCGTCGTGCTGCTGCCGCTCTCGGTGATTGCGCTTGGCGGCGTGGTCTGGTGGCGGCGGCGATGACCACGGTGATCCGCCGTCTCTGGATGCCGGCCGTCGCGGCTTTGGCGCTCGCTTACCTCGTGATCATGCTGATGACCGGCGCCCTGCCGGAACGCCGGCAGCTCGTGCAGTCCGAAACCGATGGCGTGCTTCGCCTCGCGCCGGAGAGCGTGACGCGGGTCACGGTCGCCGCGGACGGAAGCTCGACGGCGTTCGTGCGGCAGACGAACGGCTGGACCAGCGCAGGCGGCGGCGCGCCGATCGAGGCCCCGCTCGCCGAGACGCTCGAGCGCGCGGTCAAGTTCATGCACACCGCGAATCCGGTCCGCGTGCTCGACCCCGAGGAGCTTGCGGGCACCGGTCCGGCCGAATTCGGGCTCGATCGCCCGCGCCTTTCGATCATCCTCGAGGACGCGAACGGCGTCGTGCTTGACGCGGATTTCGGCGCCTTTAACACCGACGGCCTGCTCCAGTACATGCGTCTTAGAGGCCAGGACGACCTCTACCTGATGTCGGGTTTCGTCGGGAGGGAGTGGCAGGCTGTTGCCGACGGCGGCCCCGCCGACGAGGCGCCGGCGCCGCGACCTCTGGTGCCGCTGCCGCTCGATGACGTGGCCGCGGTCGAGATCTTCGCGCGCGGCAAGTCCTACCGCTTCGAGCGCGATCCCGCCGGGGCGTGGCTCCTGCACCGGCACGCGCCCGGAGACGATCCGAACGTGGT